>QOAB01000130.1 GCA_003978285.1 Candidatus Thioglobus sp. | reverse complement strand
TCAGAACTTTCTGCTTGAAACACCACGCGTGTATCTGCTTTTAAACGTGACTTGTTATAAATATTCTTTTGGTGAACGAAATATTTCTCACCATCATCACCCGTAATAAAACCATATCCTTTAGTACCAAACTGGGCTACTACGCCTTTTACTTTTTTTGCCATTTTTTACGCTCCGGTCTTGTGCAAACAATAAGTTGCTTTTTGAATAAAATCTACGCCAGCGCGTAGAAACTTAGGCTCATTTTTTATGTCATCAAAACACTGTAATTGTTGACATTCGAACCCCTTACTAAAAAGTGAAACCACCTCATCCTCATCAACTGCAAAAGGCGGGCCACTTATTTGTGATTGCGGGTAATTTAGTGTTAATAATAACACCCGACAATCATTCGATATTATAGAGTATAAATGCTGCGCATATTTTGCTCTTAAATCAACAGCTAGCGCGATTAGCGCTGCACGGTCATACACTGCAAAAACTGTTTTCAATACAGACTTATCCAGTGCAAAATAATCCCCGCAATATAACGTAATATTTTCACCTTGATACAGCGTAAATTGATCGGTTTGATTGATTGTAAAAACAAGGTTATTTTCATCAAAAAACTGCTCGATAGCCAATGAACTAAGTTCAACACCAATTACTTTAAAGCCCTGCTCAAGCAAATAAACCATGTCATAACTTTTGCCACACAAGGGTACAAATACCGTATCACTCTGCTTAAGCTTTAAACAAGTAATAAATTCAACAAGTTTAGGATTTACCTGTGCTCGATGCCAGCCAATTTTTCCTTCTTGCCAGCGTTGTATCCAATCTGTCATGTCGTCCTTAAGTTATAATACTCAGCATGAAAATTAATCGCCCATCTCGTAAAACCCTCATGCAATTTATGATGGTTATTTTAGCCATTTTTGTCATCCGTGCATGGCAACAACAAGATCTCACTCAAGGCATGACGCCCAGTTTCAGTTCTCAGACCTTAAACGGTGAAGTGATGAACTCCAACCCTTTACCTGATCAAGGTATTTTGATTCACTTTTGGGCAACTTGGTGTCCAGTTTGCGCTGTAGAAAATGACAACATTCAAGCCATAGCAGAAGATTACAAAGTACTCAATATTGCCATTCAATCAGGCTCTGATGATGACATTAGAAAATACGCTGAAGAAAACAACCTTAAGCTAGACAACATTATCAATGACAAATCTGGCTCTTTATCTCGTTTATTCGGTGTTAAGGGTACGCCCAGTAGTTTCTTTATCAATACCGAAGGTCGTATACAATTTGTTGAAGTGGGTTATACCACTACACTAGGCTACCGACTCAGACTTTGGTGGGCTGGGCTTTGACCAAAGACTGGTCTGAACAACTTGATTTTATCTTCGAGCAAGACTATTACCGGCATCTGCTTGAGTTTTTAGAATACGAATCAGCACACAACAAAACCATTTACCCGCCTCAAGATCAAATATTTAATGCCTTTGATCTCAGCAGTTTTGAGAATACTAAAGTCATTATCCTTGGGCAAGACCCTTATCACAACGAAGGTCAAGCACATGGCTTGAGTTTTTCAGTGCCTGAGGGTGTCAGCATCCCACCATCGCTGAGAAATATCTATCAAGAACTCTTATCGGATTTAGACATTACACCTAGCCAAAGCGGTAATTTGACCCACTGGGCATCACAAGGAGTGTTGCTACTCAATAGCGTACTCACGGTTGAGAAAAATTCACCCGGCTCTCATGCCAAATCAGGCTGGGTTGATTTTACTGATACGGTGATTGATATCCTTAATGAGAAAAAACAAAACTTAGTGTTTTTATTGTGGGGCGCTTATGCTCAGAAAAAAGCTGAACTGATTGATCAAAATAAACACTTGGTTTTAACTGCGGCACACCCATCACCCTTCTCAGCACATAAAGGATTTTTTGGCGCTAATCATTTCTCTCAAACCAATGAGTACCTTAAAATACACAAGCAACAAACAATAAATTGGAAGCTATGAAATTAGTGATTGATGATGCGTGCTACGCTTACGATGAAATATTCTCGCAATTTGGCGAGATAACCACTATACCCGGTCGAAGCATTGACAAAGCTTCTGTGCAGGATGCTGACGTACTTATCGTACGCTCACGTACCAAAGTTAACCAAGATTTATTAGAAGGCAGTCAAGTCAAATTTGTTGGTTCAACAGTTGCCGGGCTTGATCATGTTGATCAAGATTATTTAGCAAAAAACAACATTACTTTCTTTTCAGCTCAAGGCTGTAATTCAATGGCAGTGGCTGAGTTTGTGATTAGTGCGATTGTCAATTTGGCCGATGAACTGGATTTTGACTATACGCAAAAAACTTTGGGAATAATCGGTGTGGGTAATGTTGGCTCAAGATTGGCTGCTAAAGCAGAACTAATGGGTATTAAAACTTTACTGAATGATCCACCACGTGCTGATACTGAAAATTTGCCTCATTTTGTCGATTTAGACAGCGCTTTAAGTGCTGATATGGTTACTTTTCATACGCCGCTCACTTTTGACGGGCAACATCCTTCTTACCGACTATTAAATGAGGAAAATTTTCACAATATTAGTGAAAAAACCATCCTTTTTAATGCCGCAAGAGGTGGTGTTATTAAAGAGAAAATTTGGGAAAAAACCCAAACGATGGTCAATATCATCGATTGCTGGGAAAATGAGCCTAACATCAACCAAAACTTGCAAGAAGACGCCTATTGGGCCACCCCGCACATCGCTGGACACTCCGTTGATGCCAAATTTATGGGTAGTTTTATGGTTTATGAGGCTTTATGCGACTTTAGCGGGCAAGAGCAAAACAAAAGCATCGTTAATTTGATTAATCCTGGTGTTTTAACCGTTAAACAAGATAACCTTAAAGACACGCTAAACGAAATTTACGACTTTAAGCAAGATACTTTGGCGATCAAAAATATTGGAAATTTTGAAGATTACCGCAGAAACTATCCTATTCGCTATGAATGGCCACATTACAATAGCCTAACTGCGCTACCTATTGTCAATAATTAACCACCTCTAACAATTGACTTTATCTGCATAAATGCTTCTTTAAAGGTCGTCTGCTTAATCACATTAACCAAGGCCTTGACATCAAACTTATGATGGCGATCTGCCATGACACCCATTTGTGGCATATCAGCTAATCCTGTTTCAATCGCATGGGCTTTGAACTTGTCATTCTTCCAGAAGAAACCACCTGGCATCGTCGTTGGAATAACTATAGCATAAAACAAGATTCTACCTAAATAAGCTGAAACCAGAACAGATACAAAACTAACTGCAAATAATAAAGTACTTGGCTCAATCATTAACAAAATCATGATAGCCATATTGATGCCCAGCATCGAATTACGCATTTGGTAAGTTTTACCAAAAGTAGTCACTTGCTCAAAATAAGATGCTTGACCTTCGCCGGTTTTTTGTACATCTTTGCGATGCACAACATGGCCAATACCCTCGAATGCTAATCCGAATAAAGTAACTGATGCAATCTGTGATATGGCAATATCACTTAAACCGAACGGCAACAATAGTACTCCGAACAACAAACTACCAAGGCTTAATGCTGTGCCATAAAAGGCACTGCCTGTTTGCCAATGATCCCAAAATGGTCTAGCTGGAATTCGATAAAGTTTGTACATGTAATAAGAACCTGCAGCAAGCCCTATAAATGTTACAGCATAAGCAATATTTATTAAAAATTCTAAACCAGTAATATATACTGCCAGCAACATGATTAAACCGATAAAGAAGATAGTCACACCAAGGATTTCTCGACTAACTGGCGATAATCTTAAATTGTAATAACCACGATAAAAGAATTGAGGCTTGCCTAAATGCATATTGAGCTTAAATAATCCATAGCCTAATAATACTAATAGCACAGCCAAAATCACAGTCATGCCATTAACATTAGTTGCGACCACTGAATCTATATTAAATAAATCAGACATAATTAACCATAGACTTGCTCCCATCACCGTCTGTACACATAATGTAAAGATTGCATGTGCATTCTCATGAGAATGAATTAATGTACGTATACCCCATTCTTTTTTGTGTGAATGTTTTGTATCATCTAAAACAGATTTGAATTCACCATCTTCTTGCTTGTGATATTTAATCGGCATACCGTCAGGTCTGACCATGTCTCGTTGCGTGTCTTTAGTTTGTTGGAAGCGGATATTAGGATGAGTGATCTCAGGATCTGGAAAACCTGGGATCGAAATTTTTGCTTGATCTCTATTCTCAGGTACACTTTCCACTACCCCGAAGTCTAGTGCATTACCCAAACAAGCGGCAACACAAGCAGGCTGAAGGCCCACTTCAAGGCGATCCACACACATATTACACTTGCTCACTTGACCCTTTACAGGATCTAGTTGTGGTGCATTATATGGACATACCCAAGTACAATATCCACAGCCAAAACAAATATCTGGATCTTGTAATACAGCGCCGTATTCTGCAAATTTAGTATAAGCTCGTGTTGGGCAACCCTTCAAACATACTGGATCATCACAATGATTACAAGCCATGGAAAGATTAAGACGTTGATAATTAGGATAAGAGCCACCTTCAACAAAGCCAACTGAACGGAATGCTATATGATCAGGAACGTCATTTTTTTCACTACAGGCTGATTCACAAGCATGACAACCAATACAATTATCTGCATTAAAATAAAAGCCATGTTGTTTATAACGATTAGGATTATCACCAATACTGGTGTCACCATTGATATTTAAACTCTGATTACGTAACGGATCACCTGCTTCAGTTGTTTCAATAGCATCGCCATAACAATTGGTTTGTTTGGTTTGTTTATCCCATAAAAAGGCATCTTTTGGCTCATCTGACCTAACTTTCCACATAATATTTTCCTAAAATTCTCTCATTTCCATGCTCAACTGTGCAGCTGCTTTTTGATCTTCAATAATTTCAACTCTAACCGCTTGTTGCTTATAAGCTGGCTGTCTTGAATGTGGATCTAATAAACCCAGTGTTAATCGATTGGCACAATCATGAAAATGGAATGGTAGGAACACCATGTTCTTTGCCACACGATTGGTAAATTTTGCCATTACAATTGCATCTGATCGTCTAGAAACTAAGCGTACATAATCACCATCCTCAGCCCCTATTTCAATAGCTAAATCAGAATTTATTTCAATAAATGGGATAGGGCTAAATTTATTATTATTAGCCACTTTCCCAGTTTTACTACGCCCATGCCAATGCTCAACCAATCGACCTGTATTCAACCAAATCGGATACCTTTCATCAGGGACTTCGTTATTATCAATAAATGGCAATGGGATGAGTTTAGCCTTGCCATCTTCATATCTAAAGGTAGCATCCTCTGTATAGATACGCTTACCTCCTGCTGGTGGCTGCTCACCATTCTTAGCCTGTTCTTCTGTATATGGCCATTGAATGCCTCGGTTCTTTTCAATATTTTCATAGTTCATGCCTGATATATCGCATAGACGCCCCTTAGATAACACTTTCATCTCTTCAAACACGTCTGAAGTTTTTTCTGGAAAAGTTACCTTATTATCTGTATTAAAACGCTTCGCCATTTCATTGAAAATCCAAAAATCTGGTCTTGAGTCACCATACGGGTCAATAATACCGTTAACCAAGTTCACGCGTCTTTCAGTGTTAGTCATCACGCCGGTTTTTTCTGCCCAAGTGCCTGCTGGTAAAAACACATTAGCATATTGATTACTTTCAGTATCCTCATAACAATCTTGAACAACACAATATTCTAATCGTTCCATCGCCTTTCTAATTCTGGCTGTATTCGGCAAAGAAGACAATGGATTGGTGGCAATCAACCATAAACCTTTGATTTCACCGGTTTCGATTGCTCTGTAAATATCTGTTTGAAACATACCGCGTTTAGTTGGCAAAAAGTCAACATCAATATTCCAATATTTAGCGATATCTTCTCGATCTTTTGGATTTTCCAAAAATCGATGATTAGGCAGTCCTGAACATGACGACCATTCTCGCGTACCCATAGCGTTACACTGACCAGTGATAGACAAACTAGTACCACCTGGAATGCCGATGTTGCCGGTAATAAGTGCTAAATTATTGATACCAACCACGCCATCAGAGCCATGTGTTGATTGATTAATACCCATTGTCCAGATTTGCATTGCAGCTTTCGATTTGGCAAATAATCTAGCGACCACACGAATGGTATCTTCATCAATACCGCAAATTTTAGAGGCTGTCACCGGATCGTACTTATCTACTTCAGCTTTCAACTCATCAAGCCCATTGGTGTTCTTTTCAATATAGTCCTTATCTTCTAGCCCTTCATTTAGAATGACATACATTAAGGCATTCATTAATACAATATCGGTGCCTGGTGTTACCGTTAAATGAATATCTGCACTTTGCGCCAACATAGTAACTCGTGGATCGACGACAATGAGTGGGAAATTACGCTTCTCCTGAGCCTCTTTCATTCTCCAATAGATAATTGGATGTTGCTCGGGTAAATTTGAGCCCCAAGCAATTAAACAATCAGTATGCTCAAAATCCTCATAACAACCTGGAGGACCATCTGAACCAAACGAGCGCTTGTAACCAGATACCGCTGACGCCATACAAAGCGTAGTATTACCATCGTAATTATTAGTACCAATCAAACCACGAGTTAATTTTCCTAAAGTATAAAACTCCTCAGTTAACATTTGACCCGTTGAAACAATGGCTACAGAATCTCGACCATATTTTTCTTGGATTTTTTTCAAATTATTCGCAACATCATCAATTGCAGTGTCCCAAGTAGTTTCTTTAAACTCTTCGTGCCAATTATTACGTATCAGTGGTTTATCACCACGACCCTCTGAAACAAACAACTCGTGCTCCATAATTCCTTTTAAACATAACTTACCACGATTAACATCCGCTCCGCCCACACCTCTAGAAGATACTGCGTGGTTGTCTTTATTAAAGCCAACCTCCATAGAACAGCCCGTAGAGCAATAGCCACAAGTAGCGTACTTCCATTCAACAATTTTCTTATCGGTAATTTTGATTGGATTTTTTTGAGTTCTTCCAAGTAACATTTCTTTATCCTGGTTAATTTTATTAGTACTGAATGTTTAAGTTAATATACGTGTAGAAATAAATTTGATTATAAATTTTAGCATGTCGGCAAATATCAAACTGCCAATCGACAACATAGCTATTGCAGTTGACTCAGTAATGCCATTATTATAGGCAATCATAAGGCCAAAAAACATCCAACTAAACGCCCACACTATCTTCCAATTAAAATTCTTCATTATTCTCTCTCTTCTTCAATATTTTTTTATAAATTAATATAAACCATGCCTTGCTCAACCTTAGTCTCAAAGCAAGCCGTTGAACCTTCATCAGCACCTTGTGCCTCTCCATCTTCTAGGCTTATAACCCAATTATGTAATGGGCAGGTCACTTTGTGGTCATAGACAATACCTTCGGACAACATGCCGCCCTTATGTGGACATAAATTATGTATAGCAAAGACACTATCGTCTCTAGTACGAAAAACTGCTATTTCCTGATCATCTGTTCGATACACTCTTGATCCTAATACTGGAATATCATCCAACGCGACCACTTCTTTCCAACTTGACATAAATACTCCTTAATAATTATTGTGTAATAACTTCAAACTGATGGCTTTGTGCACCTTCTGCACGCTCTTTCCATGGATCATTTTGTGTTTTCAGTTGAGAGACTAAGAATCTAGCGTGTAGTGCTTTTCTATTTTCTTCATCATCAACTAATTGCTCAGTAACGAATGACAAGCCAACACGGTCAATCCACGGCGCTGTTCTTTCTAAATAGAGTGCATCTTCACGATAAAGCTGACAATAGGCGCCCACATACTCAATCGCCTCTTCGTCACTTTCAACTACGGTTAATAAATCTGTAACACGCACTTTGATACCTCCATTACCGCCTACATGGAGCTCCCACCCTGACTGAACTGCCACCAAACCAAAATCCTTAATGGTAGCTTCGGCACAGTTCCTAGGGCAACCTGACACCGCTAACTTAAATTTATGCGGCATCCAAGATCCCCATGTCATTTTCTCTAATGTGACACCCATGCCCATTGAATCTTTGGTGCCAAATCGACACCAATCACTGCCAGCACAAGTTTTAACTGTTCTGAGTGATTTACCGTAAGCATGGCCAGAAACCAATCCGCCAGCACCGAGATCTTTCCACACTTTAGGCAGGTCTTCTTTGGTAATGCCGAATAAATCGATACGCTGTCCACCCGTAACTTTCATGGTTGGTATATTAAATTTGTCCACCACATCAGCAATGGTTCTAAGCTCAAGTGGTGTAGTAACACCACCCCACATTCTTGGTACCACAGAGTACGTGCCATCTTTTTGGATATTACCATGAGATCGTTCATTAATAAATCGTGATTGAACATCATCTACATAATCTGGGTTAGCTGCTAATAAATAATAATTTACTTCAGGTCGACATACATGACAACCATCTGCATTTTTCCAGTGCATTTTTGCAAATACTTCAAACACTGTATCAAAATCATTGTCAAAGATATGGTCATGAACCTCTTGTTTAGTATGCTCTGTACAACCACAAATTGGCTTCTTCTGTGGTGACTCTGAATATTCACCACCTAAGGTTGAAGCTAATAACTGCTCTACTAGTCCTGTGCACGAACCACATGAACTTGATGCCTTGGTATGAGCACGTACATCTTCTAAAGTAAAAAGATTTTT
>QOAB01000110.1 GCA_003978285.1 Candidatus Thioglobus sp. | reverse complement strand
AAGGATAGAGGCGATAGCAATCGGCACAATGACTTTCATTAATTCAGAAGGCTGAAAACGTACAAACCCTAAATCGAGCCAGCGCTGGGCACCGCCACTACTAGAGCCAAATAGTAGCACAAGGGTTAATAAAAAAATACCAAACAACATAAGATAAGGCGAATAACGACGGAAAAAGTAAGGCGGTATTTGTGCAATTACTAGCATCACGCCAAAGGCCAGCGTCAAATGTGTAATTTGTTTATAAAGTAAGGTTGTTGAGTTGGCGGAAGCGCTATAAAGCACAATTAAGCCAAATGAACTAATGACAATCAATAGTAAGAATAACGGAGTATCCATTTTAAAATAATGCCAAAAATGGCGAATTTTGCCAAACAGCGTGCGCGTCATAAGAGCAGCAATCCAACGCGTCGAACGTCAGACAATAACAAGTTAAAACTTCGGCAAGCAGACTCGCTATTCATGCATTCGACGCCAATGCTCATTTGTTGAATGGCTATTTGTTGTTTAGGGTGTAAGAACTGAGTCACACTTCCTGTGCCAATGATGAGTATATCAATATCATCTTGAGAGCTTAGCGGAAAAAGTGAAGCTTTATCTAAGTTATCTAAATTGGTTATTTCAGTTTCTGTGAAATATTTGGGTGAGATAAAGCAGGGCGTGTTTAATGTGGCATGTGCTAATTTAATTTGGGAATCTTCAACAGAAATAATAGAATTTTGTTCAGATTCTTGTTGATT
This sequence comes from Candidatus Thioglobus sp., assembly GCA_003978285.1. The sequence continues at coordinate 8,083 of QOAB01000110.1, read as the reverse complement.
GAATTCCATACTACTATTGAGGTTGTTTGAAGGTTTAAAAATACATTATAACCGTGTAAAATTGTTCTATTTTTAAATATAAACAACAATGCCAAATTCTAACGAAACCGATGCTTTCTCAGCAGACTTACACAGTGGTATAGCCGCTTTTGATTCAAAAAATTTTTCTATGGCTTACCAGTTATTAGCACCACTAGCTGCTCAAGGTGATGCAGAATCATTATGGCGTTTAGGCATGATGCAAATGAATGGTTTAGGCATGGTTGAAAATCAACCTTTAGGCCTTGAGAATTTTATTCAAGCAGCTGAGCAAGGTCATGCATTTGCACATCATATGATTGGTGTGGCTTATATGACTGGCGAGGGTGTAGAAAAAGACATTAATAAGTCTATTGAGTGGTTTGAAAAAGCAGCCGATTTTGATTTGCCAGGTGCAATGTATGCACTGGGTATGTTGTATGAAGACGGAAAAGAAGTGCCAAAAGATACTGAAAAAGCACAAGATTGGTACGCTAAAGCCGAAAAGGTTTCTTAAATTGATGAAGTCAAGATTTGCTCCTTCTCCAACAGGCTATTTGCATATTGGCGGTGCTAGAACAGCATTATTCGCTTGGCTATGGGCTAGAAAAGAACAAGGTCAGTTTATCTTGCGTATTGAAGATACAGATCGAGAGCGATCTACCCAGGCCTCAGTTGATGCGATCTTGGATGGCATGAAATGGCTAGGATTGGATCATGACGAAGGTCCTTATTATCAAACCGATCGATTTGATCGATATAAGGTTGTGATTCAACAGCTTTTAGAAGAAGACAAGGCTTATTATTGCGAATGTTCGCAAGAACGCCTACAAACCCTGCGTGATGAATTAATGGCCAAGGGTGAAAAAGCCAAATATGATGGCCATTGCCAGCACAAGAATCTAACTGCTGGTGTGGTGCGTTTTCGTAATCCAGTCGAGGGTAATGTGGTGTTTTCAGATTTGGTCAAGGGCGAAATTAGCGTGCACAACAAAGAACTCGATGATTTGATTATTGCACGTAGTGATGGTACACCCACTTACAATTTGACTGTGGTGGTGGATGATCACGACATGGAGATTGACTGTGTGATTCGTGGGGATGATCATATTAATAATACCCCTAGACAAATCAACCTATATGAAGCGCTTGGTTGGAGTCTGCCAGCCTTTGCACACTTGCCGATGATTTTGGGTGGCGACGGTGCAAGACTTTCTAAGCGCCACGGTGCGGTGAGCGTTATGGCGTATCGTGATGCTGGTTTTTTACCAGAGGCGCTACTGAACTACTTGGTGCGTTTAGGTTGGTCACATGGCGATCAAGAAGTGTTTTCTATTAATGAAATGATTCGGTTGTTTGATCTAAAAGACGTTAATAAAGCGCCAGGTAGTTTCAACCAAGACAAATTATTATGGCTCAACCAAGAGTACATTAAAACAGCCGATATGACGCATTTGATTAACCAACTTGATTGGCATCTTGATAATCAAGCAATTGATGTTAGTAACGGCCCTGATGTTACCAAAGTGATTGATGCACTCAGAGAGCGCAGTAAAACTTTGGTTGAAATGGCTGAAAGCATGAAAATGTTTTATCAAGATTTTGATCGGTTTGACGAAAAATCCGCTAGCAAGCAGTTTAAACCTGCAGCTGAGCCAATCATTAAAGCTTTAATTGATCATTATTCACAACTAGAAGATTGGTCGAGTGCAGCGATTCACGATATTGTAAAAACGGTATGTGATGAGCAGGGTGTTGGTTTTGGCAAAGTTGGTCAGCCTTTTAGGTTGGCGCTCAGTGGTACAGGTAATGCAGGCAGTATTGATGTGGTGGCTGAGCTTGTTGGTAAGGAAAGAACCTTAGCTCGCCTTAAGTTGGCGCTTGATTATATTACGCAACATTCGAATTAATCAGTTATCATTTGAGTTATGAATTTAGAGCAATTTAAAACTCAATATCAAACATTACAACAATCACTTGAAGCTGATTTTTTAAAAGATCCTGACTCAGTAGAGTCAATAGTGTTAGCCCGTAGTAATGGTGTTGATGCACTATTAAAAGATATTTGGCAAACATTTGAGATTGATAGTAAATTATGTTTGGTGGCTGTCGGCGGTTTTGGCCGAGGCGAATTACACCTGTATTCTGATATTGATTTATTGATTTTAATTCCAAACGGCACACATGATCAGCACCAAAAAAGTGTTTCTAGTTTTTTAACCTTCTTATGGGATGTGGGTTTAGAAGTAGGCCATGCAACACGTGATATTAATGACTGTGAGATAGAAATTGATGATCTAAGTGTTGTTACTAATTTATTAGAATCTCGATTATTGGTTGGTAACAATACTTTGTTTCTAAAGATGAAATCAATGATTAAGTCGAGCAATTGGTCATCCCAGTCATTTTTAGTTGAAAAACAAAAAGAACAGCATAATCGTCATCTCAATTATTCAAATACAGCCTATAACCTCGAGCCTAATTTAAAAGAAAGCCCAGGTGGTTTGAGAGATATTCAAACGGTTGCTTGGGTGGCAAAATGGTATTTTGATGTCAACCTCTTATCTGATTTGGTTGATAAATCTTACTTGAGCGAGTATGAATATGACTTGCTAAAACAAGGTCAATTGTTTTTGTGGAAAGTGCGTTTTGCCTTGCACGTAATTGCCAAACGTCGAGAAGACAGAATTGCCTTTCAGTATCAAAAAGAATTGGCCAGCATGTTAGGTTATATTGACACTGATTTTATGGCGGTTGAGCAATTTATGAAAGATTACTATCGCACAGTAACCAAAATGTCACGCTTGAATGATATCTTGCTGCAGTTGTTGGAAGATCGAATACTTCACACGCAAAATCTTAATGAGAATTTTGTGATTAGTTATGGCTATATTCAAGCTACCAGTGATGAAGTTTTTAAAAAACACCCAACCGCTTTTATTGAAATTTTCTTATTGATTGCTAAACACAATTATGTGCGTGGTATTAATGCGGGTACGCTTAGACAAATGCAGCTCGATTTAGATTTAATTGATAAGAATTATTACAAGAAACGCCAAAATAATCGCTTATTTATTGAGTTGTTACAACAAAAGCGCGGGGTTAATAAAGCGTTAAAGCTAATGAATCGTTATGGTATTTTAGAGCACTATATACCGGCATTTGGGCAGATTACAGGCTTGATGCAATATGATTTATTTCACACTTATACAGTAGACCAACATACGTTATTTGTGATTCGAAATTTGAGGCGTTTTTTTGTATCTGAATTTGCCAAAGAGTTTGATCTGTGTAGTGAGATTGCCAAAACCATTAGCAAACCAGAATTATTATTATTGGCAGGGCTTTTTCACGATATTGCCAAAGGTCGTGGCGGTGATCATGCAAGCTTGGGCGCTCAAGATGCTAAAGTTTTTTGTAAACATCACCAATTAAGGGCTAACGATATAGCGCTAGTATCGGGTTTAGTTGAGCAACATTTACTCATGTCACAAACAGCGCAAAAGCAAGATTTAGAAGATTTTGAAGTGATTGACCGATTTGCCAAAGCAGTCGGCTCAGTGCAATTTTTAGAGTTTTTGTATTTGTTAACAGTGGCAGATATTCGTGCTACTAAAGCTGATTTATGGAACGACTGGAAAGATTCATTATTGAGAAAATTGTTTTATAAAACCAAGGAGCACTTGTTGAGTGGAGTAACTAAACCACCGAATATGGCTAAGCAAATTGAGCAAATTAAACAATCAGTTTTAAGTGGTGTTAATCAACAAGGTTACGATACTCAACAAATTGAACAAATACTTTTAACCCTGCCTAAGGATTATTTCCTGCGTTATGAAGTAGAAGACATTTTGTGGCATTTGTGGTTAGTAATGAAGCCAACAGATAAAAAAATTAGAGTTGTATCGCGTTTATCTGAACACAATGTTGTTGATATTTTTGTTTATGGTGATGATTCAAAAGGCTTATTTTGTAAATTAGTGAATATTATTGAAAAGCTAGGCTTAGATATTGTTGATGCAAAAATATTGACTACAAAAGACCATAAGGCTTACAACACCATTAGTGTTTTACAAGATGATATCTTAGAACAAATTAATCTTAATCAAGAAATAGAGGCTGAGCTTGATCAAATGACTTTAAATGTGAAAGAGGCAGGTGATAAATCAATACATCGCCATTTTGACCACAAAATGAACATTGTTTTTTCTCATAATGAAAAATGGAACTTAACCAAAGTTGAGATTAATGTGATTGATAAGCAGGGATTGTTGTCTAATATTGCTTATATTTTTCACCAGCTTGGTATTCACTTAGTGAATGCAAGAATTACAACCATGGGTGAGCGTGTGGAAGATATTTTCTTTATTAGTAACGCTAAAAAACAACCGTTGAGTACAGTAGAAGAAAGACTTCTTAAACAAACATTGGAAGAAAAATTGTAAAATAATAACACAAAGGGTGAATAATCGATATAATTTGCCTAACAACAGCTCTTCTGCTGTGACTTATTCCTTTCAGACAAACATTACACAAACATATGAATGACAAAATTAAAATAGTAACGGATAGCTCATTTGAAGCCGATGTTATTAATTCATCACAAGCAGTTTTAGTAGATTTTTGGGCGCCTTGGTGTGGCCCTTGTAAAGCATTAGCACCAGTATTAGACGAAATTGCTGATGAGTATGATGGCAAGATTACCATTGCTAAAATTAACGTTGATGAAAACGACCAAACACCGCCAAAATATGGTGTTCGTGGTATTCCAACAATGCTGATTATTAAAGACGGCACAGTTGAAGCTACCAAAATGGGTGCTTTAAGTAAGGCAGAATTAAGCGCTTTTATTGACGCAAGTATTTAAAACATAGGCGATTCATCTAAAAAGTGAATCATTTTTTTATAATAAACTTTTAATTTAAAAAATATATATCGCGCTAAGCGCATCGATGTTGGCCACTCTGGTTGACATTTCCCTTCATTCATTGGACAATTCATGAAACTATCAGAACTAAAAAAATCATCCCCAGAGGAATTATTAGAACTTGCACAATCTTTAGGTGCTGAAAATATTTCTCGTGCTAAAAAACAAACGCTTATTTTTATTATTCTCAAGGCTAAAGCGGCTAATAATGAAGAGGTAATTGGTGATGGCGTACTTGATATATTGCAAGATGGTTATGGATTTTTAAGATCGAGTGATGATTCTTATACATCAGGAGCAGATGATATTTATATTTCTCCTAATCAAATTAAACGCTTTAATTTGTCCACGGGTGATTTGGTTGCGGGAAAAATTCGCGCACCCAAGAAAGGGGAAAAATATTTTGCATTGGTTCAAGTATCTGAAGTCAATGGCGAGAATCCAGAAAATGTTAGAAACAGGGTTCCCTTTGCATCATTGACACCAATCCATCCTGATGAGCGCCTTATTCTAGAAATTGGTAATGGTGGTACTGAAGATATAACCGCTCGAGTGATCGACCTGGTTTCACCATTTGGTAAAGGACAAAGGGGCTTATTAGTGGCACCGCCAAAAGCCGGTAAAACCATGATTATGCAAAATATTGCTACCTCAATTTCTCGTAACCATCCTGAGTGTGAATTGATTGTATTGTTGATTGATGAGCGCCCTGAAGAAGTAACCGAAATGGCTCGCACTGTTCGTGGCGAAGTGATTGCTTCAACCTTTGATGAATCAGCAAAGCGCCATGTTCAAGTAGCAGAAATGGTGATTCAAAAAGCCAAGCGACGTGCAGAACAAGGCAAAGATGTGATTATTTTGTTAGATTCTATTACGCGTTTAGCACGTGCTTATAATACGATTGCCCCATCGTCAGGCAAGGTATTAACCGGTGGTGTTGATGCAAATGCCTTACAACGCCCTAAGCGCTTTTTTGGTGCGGCTAGAAATATTGAAAATGGCGGTAGCATCACTATTATTGCTACAGCATTGGTCGATACAGGCTCGAAGATGGATGAAGTGATTTACCAAGAATTTAAAGGTACCGGCAATATGGAGTTACACCTTGAGCGTCGCTTAAGTGAAAAACGTATTTTCCCAGCCATTAATATTAATGCTTCTGGCACGCGTCGTGAAGAGTTGATTACCGACGAGAAAGAATTACAGAAAATGTGGATCTTGCGTAAGATTTTGCATCCGATGGACACGGTAGAGGCGGCAGAATTTTTAATTGATCGTTTGAAAATGACCAAAACCAATGATGAATTTTTCTCATCAATGTCACAAAAGAAATAAAAACCCCTTAATGTACGCCTTCGCTTATACTTATAAGTCATGAAGTCAACCTTAGTCTTTAAGCAAGCTTTTAGCTTGATTAACACAATTATTGCCAAATATTTAATGCGCAATGTATTGGTATTATTGGCAGCAGTGTTTATCGTGATTGGTTTGGTTGTATTTGGAAATCAACTGGTTTTAGTCATTAAAGAAAGTCTTAGGCAGGGTATTCCTGTGGTGGATTTATTTCCTTTGATTGGCTTTAAAATGATTAGAGACATCCCTTTGATTTTGTCATTGTCTCTATTTTTAGCAATTATCTTATCAGTCAGCAAACTGTATAAGAGCTCTGAAGCAATTGTAATGAACTCTCTCGGTTTAGGTGACAAGCACTTTATGGTGTTTATTCAGCCGATTACAATAACTATCTTTGTGTTTATTTTATTTTTAACTACCGTTGCAGTGCCTTGGTCTAAACAACAAAGAAGTATGATTATGGATCGCACTGAGAATGCTTCAGAATTTTCATTCATTAAACAAGGTGAATTTCAAGAGTTTAAAGATGGTGAGATTGTTTTTTACGCCTCCAAAGTTGAAGATAGTGATCAAGGCAGCGATCAAGCAATGGAAGAGATTTTTATTTATGCTTTAGCTGGCAGTGAGCCAGTAATTACACTGGCCAAACAAGCGCAAAAATACACGGATGCAACTACCAATAGCGTGTATTTACGCTTAAAAGAAGGGACGCGTTATCATGGATTCCCTGGTGAAACGAATAAAAAAATTCTCAATTTTGACTTGTATGATTTGCAAATTATTGATGGTGAAGTGCAAAGATCTGCCAGTAATTACAGTAAAGTTGAGGGGCAGAGAACGCTAGATTTATTAGGCTCTAATGATCTTAAAGCCACTGCTGAGTTACAATGGCGTTTATCGCAACCATTGAGTGTATTAATTTTATCAATTTTAGGTATTTTGCTTGGTAAAGCTTCACCTAGAGGTGGTAAAAATTTAGGGGTATTGATTGGCACGGTTATCTTTATTTTGTATAACAACGCTTTATTAATTGCTAAATCTACCCTGGAGCGCGGTGATTCAATTCCAATCGTGGGGTTGTGGTGGGTGCACGCACTCATGCTATTATTTATTTTAATTTTCTATTTTTATAGACATGGAAAATTTACCCATTATCTTGATAAAATAGTCGAGAAATTTTCACATAAGGATGTATCCAATGCCAAGTAAGCCCAGTAAAGAGTTAGAAATTTTTGACAACCCTAATGCCAATCGTGATTATGTTATTAGAATCGATATGCCAGAGTTCACTTGTTTGTGTCCAAAAACAGGGCAGCCTGATTTTGCCACGCTACATTTGGAATATATTGCTGACAAAGCCTGTGTCGAACTTAAATCTTTAAAAATGTATATTTGGTCATTTCGTGATGAGGGCACTTTTCATGAGGCAGTCACCAACCAAATTTTAGATGATTTAGTGGCAGCAACCAATCCTCGTTTTATGCGTTTAAAATCGATTTTTAATGTGCGTGGCGGTGTTTACACTGAAGTGATTGCCGAGTATCAACGCAGTGGCTGGACTCAGCAACCTGTGGTCAATCTTCAACATTTATAATTTTTTAAATATTTTATGAAACCTATTCGTCAAAGTATTAAATTTGACAAAAAATTCCTAGACAAAGACGCTCTAAAGGTGGTCAATACCATTCATAAGGCTGGTTTTGAGGTGTATTTAGTGGGTGGCTGTGTTCGAGACTTGTTGCTCGGTTTAGAGCCTAAAGATTTTGATATAGCAACTAATGCTAA
>QOAB01000112.1 GCA_003978285.1 Candidatus Thioglobus sp. | reverse complement strand
TGTAATGTCTGTGCCGTTTGCTTCGATATCAGCCACGGTGATTTCACACGGGCCTTTTTTATCAATAACCACTTCAGCAGTATCAGCTGTGTTTAATGCAACTGAAACTTCTTTTAGGTTAAGTAAGATATCTAATACATCTTCTTGAACACCATCAATGGTTGAAAACTCATGCATTACACCGTCAATGGCTACTTCAGTGACTGCAGAACCCACCATAGAAGATAATAGTGTTCTTCTAAGGGCGTTACCTAATGTATGACCGAAACCTCTTTCTAAAGGCTCAAGAATAAGTCTGTATTCGTTAGTACCCGTTTTTGATGAGTCAACTAACTTTGGCTTTAAAAAATCTCTTGCACTACCTTGCATAATAACTTCCTTATTTTGAATACAATTCAACAATCAAATGTTCTGCGATATCTGATGATAAATCATCACGAGCAGGAACATTTTTAAACACACCTTTAAGGGCTTTATTGTCTACATCAACCCAATCAACTTGGCCTGATTGCTCAGCGAGTTCAACAGCTAGCTGAATACGGCTTTGTTTTTTGGCTTTTTCTCTAATTGAGATTTCATCATTTGCACTCACTTGGTAAGAAGGAATGTTAACAATAGAGCCGTTTATAAGAATTGACTTGTGTGAAACCAGTTGTCTAGCTTCAGCACGTGTTGCACCAAAACCCATACGGTAAACCACGTTGTCTAAACGGCACTCAAGTAATGACAATAAGTTTTCACCTGTTGAACCTTTCTTTTGTGATGCTTTTTTGTAATAAAGACGGAATTGCTTTTCTAAGATGCCGTAGATGCGTCTTACTTTTTGCTTTTCACGTAATTGTAAACCGTACTCAGTACCTTTTTGACGACGGGCATTGGCACCGTGTACACCAGGTAATTGTGTTAATTTACATTTAGAATCTAATGATCTAATGCCACTTTTTAGAAATAAGTCCGTGCCTTCGCGACGTGCTAATTTACAAGTAGGTCCAGTATATCTAGCCATAATTTATCCTTATACTCTACGTTTCTTAGAAGGACGACAACCATTATGAGGGATTGGCGTTACATCTGTGATTGATTGAATTTTTAACCCTTGTGCATTAAGACCACGAATCGCAGAATCTCTACCAGGACCAGGGCCTTTAACACGAACATCTAAGTTTTTCATGCCGAAAGCCATTGCTTTTTCACCACAATTTCCAGCCGCTACTTGCGCTGCAAATGGCGTTGATTTTCTTGAACCTCTAAAACCAGAACCGCCTGCTGTTGCCCAACAAACTGCGTTGCCGTGGCGATCGGTAATCATAACGATGGTGTTGTTGAATGTTGCATGAATATGCGCAATACCGTCAGTAATGACTTTTTTTGATTTTTTCTTTGCTGGTGCTTGAGCCATAATATTTACCTATGATTATTTAATTAAACGACGAGGACCCTTACGAGTTCTGGCATTTGTTTTAGTTCTTTGACCACGAAGTGGTAGACCTTTTCTGTGGCGAATACCACGGTAACAACCTAAATCTTTTAAACGCTTAATGTCCATTGCTATTTGACGACGAAGGTCACCTTCAATTTCAAATTTTGCAACTGCACTACGAATGAGTTCTAACTGATCTTCAGCGATGTCAGAAACCTTAGTTGCCGGGTCTATTTTAAGCTCTGCACAGATTGCTTTTGCTCGTGTGTCGCCGATACCAAAGATTGACTGTAAGCCAATGACAATATGTTTGTTTGTTGGAACGTTAATTCCCGCTATTCTAGCCATTTATATTTTCCTTATATCCTACTTTTTTAGTCTAAATTTGTATTATTTTTCTCTGGAAAAACGATACAAAAATTAAAACGCGAAAAACCGGCAATTATACGTTGCGAGTCTTTCAATGTCAATCTCAATTAACCTTGTCTTTGCTTATGACGAGGCTCTTTACAAATTACACGCACCACACCGTGACGCTTGATAATTTTGCAATTAATACAAATCTTTTTTACTGATGCTCTTACTTTCATAGTTCCCTACCTTCTTTCTAGTTTAAACCAGCCTTTTTCATTAATGACTCATACTGATTAGACATTAAATGTGACTGTGCTTGCGCGATAAAATCCATCACCACAACGACGATGATCAATAAACTGGTGCCGCCAAAATAAAATGGCACGTTCCAATATAAAATTAAAAATTCTGGTAACAAACAAACGGCTGTAATATAAACCGCACCAGTAGCTGTCAAACGCGACATAACTGAGTCGATGTAATCTGCTGAGTGTTTTCCTGGGCGAATACCTGGAATAAAACCACCTGACTTACGTAAGTTGTCTGCCGTATCTTTTGAATCAAAGGTTAACGCTGTGTAGAAGAAGGTAAAGAACACAATAGCCAAACCATAAAATAAAACATACAGCGGTTGTCCTGGTGAAATACTTGCGGTTAACTCAGCTAACCAGCCCATGCCTTCTGATTGTGAAAACCAACCACCTAACGTTGCTGGGAATAAAATGATACTTGAAGCGAAAATCGGTGGAATCACACCCGCCATATTAATCTTAAGTGGTAAGTACGAACTTTGACCACCAACCATCTTACGGCCTTGCTGACGCTTGGCATAGTTAACGGTAATACGGCGCTGCCCTCGCTCCATAAACACCACAAAGGCAGTAACCAGTAAGGTCATTGCCAAAAGAATCACGACAAAGATAGCGGCCAATTCTCCTGTTGATACGAGTGACATAGTTGAGCCTAATGCTGATGGCAAACCAGAAACAATACCGGCAAAAATAATCATTGAAATACCGTTACCAATGCCTTTTTCAGTAATTTGTTCACCGAGCCACATTAGAAATAAAGTGCCTGTGGTTAAGGTAATAACCGTCACCAAACTAAACGTAAATCCGCCTTGTGTTACTAGCGCCACACCACCAGCCGACTGTGATTGCAAGGCAATTGAAATACCGTAAGACTGAAACACTGCCAAGACAACTGTACCCATACGGGTGTACTGTGTAATTCTACGTTTGCCAGTTTCGCCTTCTTTTTTAAGTTGCTCGAGCTTTGGCACAACTGACGTCATTAATGTGATGATAATTGATGCTGAAATATAAGGCATGATGCCCAAAGTAAAGATAGATAAACGCTCTAATGCACCACCTGAGAACATATTAAACATATCCAAAATCGTGCCTTGATTGTCTTGCACCAGTGAAGCTAGTGCAAGCGGCGAGATGAACGGGATAGTAATATGCGTGCCTAATCTAAAAACGATTAACGCACCCAATAAAAAAAGGATGCGTCTGGTTAAATCTTGTGAAAGGCCTAAGGGTGGTTGACTCATAGAATTACTCGCTCACTGAGCCTTTAGCTGCTTCAATAGCGGCGCGTGCGCCTTTGGTTGCTTTAATACCTGTTAAGGTTACCGCTCTAGTAATCTCACCAGAAAGCATCACTTTAACGCGCTTAATATTTTTAGTCACTAAGTTGTGTTGCTTTAACACATCAACCGTAATCTCTTTCTCTTCTAACTTGTCAATTTCTGATAATGTGACTTGTGAAGTAATGATGGATACACGTGACGAGAAACCTACTTTAGGTAAACGACGCTGTAAAGGCATCTGACCACCTTCAAAACCAACTTTACTAAAACCACCTGAACGCGCTTTTTGACCTTTGTGACCACGGCCACAAGTTTTACCAAAGCCACTGCCGATACCACGGCCAACACGTTTTCTAGATTGCTTCTCACCCTCTGCAGGTGATAATGTATTTAATTGCATAGTACTCATAATTCTTAACCCTCTACCTTAAGTAGGTAAGATACTTTGTTAATCATGCCTCTCACTTCTGGCGTATCTTGCAAAACGACTGTGTGATTGATTCTCTTTAAGCCCAAACCAGTGATCGTTGCACGATGCGTTGGAAGACGACCATGAAAACTCTTAACTAACGTTACGCTAACGGTGTTTTTCTTAGGTGCTGCATTTTTAGCAGCTGGCTTTTTCGCTACAACTTTTGTAGCTGCTGCTTTAGCAGGTGCCTTTTTAGCTGCTGGTTTCTTAGCCGCTACTTTTTTAGGTGCTGCTTTTTTTACTACCTTCTTTTCTTCAGCCATTATGCTTCCCCAGTAATTTGCTCAACAGTTTTACCACGCTTAGCAGCAACTGACTGTGGAGATGTCATTGACGTTAAACCCTCAACAGTCGCACGAACAACACTAATAGGATTACGCGTACCATTACATTTTGCCAAAATATCGTGAACACCAACTGCTTCTAAAACACTACGCATTGGGCCACCGGCAATAACACCCGTACCTTCTGATGCAGGCTGCATGTAAACATTAGCAGCACCAACTCTAGAAGTAATCGGGTAATAAAGGGTGCCGTTTTTTAATGGTACCGTCTTCATTGCTTTTTTTGCTTTGTCCATGGCTTTTTGAATTGCAGCAGGTACTTCACGCGCTTTACCCGTGCCATAACCCACTTTACCATTACCATCGCCAACAACAACCAGTGCTGAGAAGCCAAAAATACGACCACCCTTCACTACTTTGACAACGCGACGAATATTAACCAGTTTTTCAATATACTCGTTATCGTCGTTATTATTATTTTTCTTATATTCAGCCATTATTGTCGCCTATGTTTATAATTTTTTTAAAAGTCTAATCCGCCGTCTCTTGCCGCATCTGCTAACGCCTTTACACGACCATGAAACTTAAAGCCAGAACGATCAAAAGCGACTTTCGTTACTTTCGCTTTTTTTGCTGCTTTGGCAATTTCAGCGCCAATCTTAGCTGCTGCTTCAACATTACCGCCATTCTTAACTTTAGCTGTCAACGTTGATGCCGATGCTAATGTTTTCGTGCCACAACCACTAATAATTTGTGCATAGATGTGTTGTGAGGTTTTATATACACACAAACGCTCTACACTTCTTGCAGCATGCTTTGCTCTAAATTTAGTTGCTCTTCTCAAGCGAGCTTGTTTTTTAGACAATTTCATATCTTAATACCTTATATTATTTCTTCTTAGCTTCTTTACGAACAACATATTCGTCAGTGTAGCGCACACCTTTACCTTTGTAAGGCTCTGGCGGACGGTAAGCTCTAATTTCAGCAGCCGCTTGTCCTACTTTTTGCTTGTCCATACCCTTCACAATAATTTCTGTTTGTGAAGGTGTTTCAGCTGTAATACCTTCGGGTAAATCGTATTTAACCGGGTGTGAAAAACCAAGGGTTAAATCTAGCACTTTACCCATTGCTTTTGCACGGTAACCAACACCGATTAATGTTAATTTCTTTTCCCAACCTACTGAGACGCCTTGAATCAAATTAGCAGTATTGGCTCTTGCCGTACCGGCTTGTGCCCATGCTTTCTTTTCATCTTTCTTTTCAGCCTTAGCAATATCAAATGTTAGTACATTTTCTGCATTGGCGATTGCTACCGATGGGTGAATATCCATCTGTAATTGGCCTAATTTACCTTTGACCGACATGGTTGTATCATTAATAGATACCTCAACGCCAGCTGGAATTTCGATTGGTGCTTTTGCAATTCTAGACATCTTATAGCTCCCTAATTAAGAAATGCTGCACAAAACTTCACCACCAACATTTTCAGCTGCTGCGTTTTGACCAGTCATTACACCCTTAGGTGTTGAAACAATTACAATACCTAGGCCATTCATAACGCTTGGCATTTCAGTACTCTTTACATACACACGTAAACTTGGCTTAGAGATTCTTTGTAATGAATCAATCACCGGTTTGTCGTCATAGTACTTTAACTTAATGGTTAATGTTTTAGCGGCAGCTTCGCCGTCAACGCTAAATGACTCAATGTAACCTTCTTGCTGCATCACACTTGCGATAGCAGATTTTAAATTTGATGCTGGGATATTGACTTCCTTCTTATCAACCATGTGCGCATTACGAATGCGGGTTAACATATCAGCAACTGGATCAGACATACTCATATTATTTTCCTCCTACCAACTTGCTTTAGATAAACCGGGCACTTCACCATTCATGGTGCGCTCTCTCAATTTTGTTCTCGATAGACCAAACTTGCGATAGAAACCATGTGGACGACCTGTTAAACCACAACGACTACGTTGACGGGTAGGTGATGCATCACGTGGTAGTGCCTGCAACTTAATCGTTGCTTGGAAACGCTCTTCATCAGAAGAGTGTACACTTTTAATAGTTTTCTTTAGTTCAAGACGCTTAGTGCGGTATTTTTCAACCAGCTTTGTGCGCTTGATGTCTCTATTTATCATAGACTTTTTAGCCATTTTCCTGTCCTTTAAATGGGAAATTAAACATTGCTAATAGTTTCTTAGCGTCATCATTGTTAGTAGCAGAAGTTGTAATAGCGATATCCATACCACGTGTTCTAGTTACTTTTTCAAAATCAATTTCTGGGAATACGATTTGTTCCGTTAAACCCATGTTGTAGTTGCCACGGCCATCAAATGATTTTTCGTTTAAACCACGGAAATCACGAATACGAGGAATCGCAATATTCACCAAACGATCAAGAAATTCATACATTCTTTCCTTGCGTAGGGTTACCTTACAACCAATCGGGTTGCCTTCTCTTAATTTGAAACTTGCGACTGACTTACGCGCATTACAAGTCATTGGTTTTTGGCCAGAAATAAGGCTCATTTCCTCTAATGCACTTTGTAAAATCTTCTTGTCACCTAGTGCACTACCCAAACCCATGTTTATGGTGATCTTCTCGATCTTAGGTACTTGCATAGGATTAGTCATACCTAGCTCTTTTTGTAGCGCAGGTAAAATTTCTTTTTTATATTGTTCTTGTAATCTAGACACGGTTAGTTTTCCTTAACTTGCTCAAACGATTGAATCGCCGTTTGATTTAAAAAATCTTTCTTTGTTGCCGTCTTTGTTAGTGCGAACACCAACTCTGTCTGCTTTCTTTGTTGTGGCGTTGTAGATTGCTACATTTGAAATAGCCATTGGCATTTCTGTATCAATAATACCGCCGGTTACGCCAGAATTTGGATTAGGCTTTACATGCTTTTTAGCAATATTCAAACCCTCAACTACGACTTTAATATTAGTGATTTTAGTGACTGTGCCCGTAGAACCTTTGTCCTTGCCAGCAATAACGATCACTTCGTCATTTAATTTAATCTTTTGCATTACAGTACCTCTGGTGCTAATGACACAATCTTCATAAATTGCTTGTTACGTAATTCACGAGTAACTGGGCCAAAAATACGCGTACCAACTGGCTCAAGTTTAGTGTTTAAAAGCACACATGCATTACTATCAAAACGGATGCGAGAACCATCAGTACGACGAACGCCATGTGCTGTACGCACAACAACAGCATCATAAACGTCACCTTTTTTAACTTTACCGCGTGGTGAAGCTTCTTTGATACTGACTTTAATCACATCACCAATACCGGCATAACGACGCTTAGAGCCACCTAGTACTTTAATACACATTGCTTTAACACCACCGCTGTTGTCCGCAATATGAAGTTTTGTTTGCATTTGAATCATGTCTTATTCTCTTTTAATATGCTATAAATTAATCAATCGAAACTGATTTCTCAACGACTTCTAACAATGCCCAATGTTTAGTCTTAGAGAACGGCTTTGCTTCCACTACTCTGACTGTATCACCTAAACTACATTCGTTATTTTCATCGTGTGCATGAACCTTAGTACTACGTTTGATGTACTTTTTATAAATTGGGTGTCTAACTTTACGCTCGATCATTACGGCAATCGTCTTATCACGACCCGCACTTACAACCGTACCCATTAGTACGCGTTCTACTTTATTATCACTCATGCTTGTTTCTCTTTAATTATTGTTTTAACTTGTGCAATGGTTCTTTTGGTTTTTCCCAACTTAGTAGGATCACCTAACTGTGAAGTTTTGTGCTGCATACGCAACTCAAAGTGCTCTTTCAAAAGCGTCATTAGCGTTTCGTTTAATTGTGAGACATCTTGCTCTCTTAATTCTTTAATATCCATTACATCACCGTCCGTTTAACTACTGTTGTTTTTACTGGTAATTTAGCTGCTGCCAATGCAAACGCTTCTCTTGCAATAGTCTCATCAACACCTTGCATTTCGAACAACATTTGACCTGGCTTAATTTGAGCTACCCAATATTCAACACTACCTTTACCTTTACCCATTCGAACTTCTAATGGTTTTTTAGTAATTGGCTTGTCTGGGAATACGCGAATCCAAATCTTACCTTGACGTTTCACATGGCGTGTCATTGCACGACGTGCTGATTCGATTTGTCTAGCTGTCATACGACATCTACCAACAGCTTGCAAACCGATTTCACCAAAACTAACCTTGTGGCCAGTGGCTAGACCGCGATTACGGCCTTTCATCATTTTTCTAAATTTTGTACGTTTAGGTTGTAGCATTTTTCAGTCCTTTACTTCTTGCCTAGTTGAGTTGTTGCACCACGACGAGCAACCTCATCCAATGTTCCTTTTTTGTGATCTAAGATTTCACCTTTAAAGATCCAAACTTTAATACCGATTACACCGTATTGTGTATTTGCACCATATGATGAATAATCAACGTCTGCTCTAAATGTATGCAAAGGTACACGACCTTCACGGTACCATTCAGAACGTGCAATCTCAGCACCATTTAATCGGCCACTTACCATGACCTTAATACCTTGAGCGCCTAGACGTGTTGCATTACCCAATACACGCTTAACCGCACGACGGTACATCACACGCTTTTCTAACTGTTGTGCAATGTTTTCAGCCACTAGACGCGCGTCTAGTTCAGGCTTTTTAATTTCTTCAATACTAATATGTACTGGAATACCCATCATTTTAGATACGATGGTTTTAAGTTGCTCAATATCAGCACCTTTCTTACCAATAACAATGCCAGGACGTGCTGTATGAATCACAACTTTAGCATTGTTAGCTAGACGTTCAATTTGAACGCGACTAACAGAAGCAGATTTTAATTTCTCAAATAAGAAATCTCTAACTTCGATATCAGATAATAAGTACTTAGGATAATCTTGAGAATTTGCATACCACTTAGAATCCCAATCTTTAACGATGCCTAATCTAATACCTTTTGGATTTACTTTTTGA
>QOAB01000113.1 GCA_003978285.1 Candidatus Thioglobus sp. | reverse complement strand
TCGCAACTGAAAAGTATTTTGGCTATCTACTACTAACAATTGTTGTTGCCAGTGTTTCTGTTTTGGGTGACTTGTTCGAAAGTTTATTTAAACGTGAATCAGGCATGAAAGACAGTGGGCAGATTCTGCCCGGCCACGGTGGTGTGTTAGACCGGATCGATTCACTTACCGCAGCAGCACCATTTTTTCTACTGGGCTTAAACCTACTATGAAAAATATAACCCTTTTAGGCGCTACCGGGTCTATTGGTAAAAGCACCTTATCTGTGGTTGACCAACATCCTGATCAATTTAACATCTTTGCCCTTAGTGCTAATACCAACTGGCAGGTAATGCTTGAATTGTGTCGCCAATATCAGCCAACTTATGCCGTCATGACGAATGAAGAAGCGGCCGACAAGTTACAAGCTGCACTCAATAACGACACTCAGGTGCTCAGTGGCGAGCAAGCTTTGTGTGATATTGCCGCACACCAACAAACCGATTATGTCATGGCAGCCATTGTAGGTGCTGCAGGCATGTCCTCAGCGCTTGCGGCCGCCAAGGCAGGCAAACGCATCATGCTAGCCAACAAAGAATCCTTGGTCTTAGCGGGTGACATCTTTATGGATGCGGTTAAGCACTCTGGTGCAGAGCTCATTCCTGTTGATTCAGAACACAGCGCTATTTTTCAGTGTTTACAAGGTGGTCGCTCAGGGCTTAGTAAAATTCAACTCACTGCCAGTGGTGGTCCGTTCTTGCACACGCCATTAAATAAGCTACAATCAATAACCCCTGATGAAGCTTGCGCCCACCCAAACTGGTCTATGGGTCGAAAAATTTCAGTTGATTCAGCCACGATGATGAACAAAGGACTGGAAGTAATTGAGGCTTATTATTTATTCGACCTAAAGCCTGAGCAAATTGATGTGGTTATGCACCCACAAAGCATTGTTCATTCTTCGGTTTATTTTAATGACGGCTCCACCTTGTCGCAACTGGGCAATCCTGATATGCGCAGTGTTATATCCTATGCAATGGCTTATCCTCAGCGCATTAGCTCTGGCGTTGCACCACTAGACTTAGCTAACAACTCACCGCTAGAATTTTATACACCAGACCTTGAAAAATTCGCCTGTCTCAAACTGGCCTTTGAAGCGCTAAAACAAGGTGGAAATGCCATGGGCACGATTAACGCCGCCAATGAAATTGCAGTTGATGCGTTTTTAAATAAAACCATTGGTTTCTTAGACATTCCTCAGGTTATTAAACAAACGCTTGCTCAAACAAAACACGCTGCTTTAAACAATCTTGATGCCATTATTGCCAATGACCAAGAAGCGCGAGGCCTAGCCTCTCAAATTGTTGCTAAGTATGCTTAAACGCGCTTTATTTCTAATTATTTCTTTGCTGTTAATCAGCCCATCGAGTGTATTGGCGTATGGCGCTAATACGCTTGATCACTCTACCATCATTATTACTCGGTCGCTTAATTATGATGCAAAAAAAGCCAACATCAGTCCAAAAATTGTTAAAACTTTAATACGCATATTTTCATGGGAAATTGATTTCAATAAGGATCTTCGAAAAGGCGATCGATTTATTATTGTTGGCAAGCATGGGGCTAATCCCAGTGCGCTCATTTACATAGGCGCAACAAAAAGCGTGGCTGTTTTTTCTTATACCGATAAACACGGGCGCACAGGCTATTATGATATTAATGGGCGTACACTATATCCCTCATTCCTTAAATACCCTTTGAAACATAGCCGAATCAGCTCTAAGTTTCAAAGAAAACGGCTTCACCCCATCTTAAAAACTTGGCGGCCACATAGAGCGGTTGACTTTGTTGCTAAAAAAGGTACACCGGTTTATTCTGTAGCTAGTGGTATTATCCAACGCAGGAAAAACATGGGTGTATTGGGTAATGTCGTCTACGTTAAGCATGGCAGTAATTACACCACTGTTTATGCGCACTTGTCTAAATTTGCACGCGGACTAAAACCTTCTTCTAAAGTTAAAAAAGGCCAAGTTATTGGTTATGTAGGTTCAACTGGGCGCTCAACTGGGCCTCATTTACACTATGAATTGCGCTATAAAGGTATTCGAAAAAATCCGCTGACCCATCCGCTACCTAAGCAAAAACAAGTTGCCCATACTGACTTTTGGCGCTTTAAAAACAAGGCCAATACGATCTTGCATAGCTTGTAAATTATTGGCTGGCTATCCAGTCTCGCCAATGTTTAACATCAAGACTTCTCCAATATCCGCTATCTACATATTGAGCTTGGTATTCAGATGCACCCTTAACCTTGTTTAAAACCGCAAACGTAATCAACTCACCAATACGTTGTTTATCTTTAGTACCAGGTACCAAAGATTCGTTTCTAATAACAGCTGCAATAAAGGCAGAATTTGCATTACCGTGCGCTTCAAAAGATTCCTCAAATAAATTTAAGGCCAAAAAGTCATTTTTAACAAAACCACCATCGCCGTCCAGCAAATACAATGCATAGTCATATAATGCAGGGTCATGACTTTGTCTCACCAATTTAATCAATATCTCGTTGGCAATACGAACTTGTGGCAGATGACCCATAAGCGTATTGCCATAACGCATTTGCTTAGAAGTTTCGTACACAGCATCAAAATCATTTAGGTCGAAAGCGCCTTTCATTAGTAAAGACTGTCCGCGCATCACCACATCGCGCGAACCAATTTCGTTGCCCACTTGAATTAGCCGTAACGCACCATCGGTCAATGGTGAAGCCGTTGAAAATTGGGCTATTAGTAGGGCAGTAATTAGAAAATTTTTTATCAACATACTATGATGTGAATTTTACCATAGACGCGCATTAATGCGTCTGACATTCGTATTTTCGATGTTAGGATTAAGGTTAAAATATTGGTAAAAATTATCAACAAAACACGCCCTTGCAAACACTATTCGAAACTTCGCTTAGCCTACCTTTAATCCAGAAAGGCAAGGTTCGCGATATTTATGATATTGACGACAAGCGCATGCTTATTGTCACCACGGACCGCCTCAGTGCGTTTGATGTTGTTTTTGATGTGCCAATCAGTCAAAAAGGCGCAGTACTCACCCGTGTGGCTAACTTTTGGTTTGACAAGACTCAGCACATCATTCCCAACCACTTAACTCATGAGCCATTAAGCAATGTACTAAACACAACTGAAATTCAACAAGTTGAAGGTCGCGCTATTATTGTGAAAAAACTCAAGCCTTTAGCGGTAGAGGCGATTGTTCGAGGTTATATTATTGGCTCCGGCTGGAAAGATTACCAAAACACAGGCAGTGTTTGTGGCGCCAAATTGCCAGACAACTTACAACTGGCAGAAAAATTACCTGAAGTGCTTTACACGCCATCTAGTAAAGCAGCTGTTGGCGAGCACGATGAAAATATTGATTTTGCTGCGACTGTGGACATATTAGGCGAAGACATGGCTCAGAAAGTTAAACAAGTCAGTTTGTCGCTTTACCAATTTGCGGCTGATTATGCATTAACGCGTGGCATTATTATTGCTGACACTAAATTTGAATTTGGTCTTGATGAGAATAACCGACTTACTTTGATGGACGAAGTGCTAACGCCAGACTCTTCGCGATTTTGGTCGAAAGAAGATTACCAAGTAGGTACCAGCCCAAAAAGTTTTGACAAGCAAATTGTACGCGACTATCTAGAAACATTAGATTGGAACAAGGCCCCACCTGCACCAATACTGCCCAAGCACATCGTTCAAAAAACAGCCGACAAATACTTGGAAGTACAAACCCTACTAACCCAAACTTAATCTCATGCAGCTAAACGGACTCATTAGCAAAATGCATACCAGTCTCAGCATGGGTACAGCACAATATCAGCTGCCAATTGGCAATAAGTTGGTCAATATGAACGACTTGATTGGTGAAACCATACAATTAGAATTTAATGGCCAAATCAACTGTGCGAATTGTGGCAAGGCCACCAACAAAAGTTATTCTCAGGGCTATTGTTATCCCTGTTGTCAAAAATTGGCCCGTTGTGATTTGTGTATTATGAAGCCAGAAACCTGTCACCACCACCTAGGCACTTGTCGAGAGCCGAACTGGGGGCTAGATAATTGCTTTACCCCGCACGTAATTTATTTGGCAAATTCATCCGGTGTTAAGGTTGGCATTACGAGAAAGTCTAACATCCCAAATCGATGGATTGACCAAGGTGCTGTCAGTGCGCTGCCCATACTAGAAGTAGACTCTCGCCTTAAATCTGGACAAATAGAAGTCGCACTAAAAGACTTTGTGAGTGACAAAACCAATTGGCGAAAAATGCTTAAAAATGAAGTAGAGACGATTGACCTCAAACAAGTGCGTGATGAGTTGCTACCAAAAGTTCAATTATTAGTTGATGAATTGGGTGCAAAAACGCTCAATAACGAGACTTTAGAAATTAATTACCCTGTGGTAGAATACCCAAGCAAAATCAGCTCACTAAACTTTGATAAAACGCCGCTTATTTCAGGGTTGTTAAAAGGCATTAAGGGGCAATATTTAATTTTGGATGTGGGCGTACTCAATATTAGGAAATTTGGCTCTTACAACATAACATTAACTTATTAGGAAAAAAATACCATGGCAGAACTCATCATTGAAGAATTAGCATTAGGCGAAGGCACGGTATGCAAGGCTGGCGATCATGTTTCTATGCACTACACCGGCTGGCTAACCAACGGCAAGAAATTTGACTCCAGTGTTGATAGGAACGCTCCGTTTGACTTTCAATTGGGTGTCGGTCAGGTTATTCCTGGCTGGGACCAAGGCGTTGATGGCATGCAAGTAGGCGGCAAACGCAAACTAACCATCCCATCAAAATTGGCTTACGGTGAAATGGGCGCGGGTAATGTTATTCCACCAAGTGCAACCCTTGTTTTTGAAGTAGAATTACTAGCAATTAAATAAATGAACGAAGATTTTCCCCGAATTAAACGCCTACCCGCTTACGTTTTTGCCGTTACTAACGAGTTAAAAGCAGAGGCGCGTGCGCGTGGCGAAGATATTATTGACTTTGGTATGGGCAATCCTGACCAGCCAACACCGGACCACATTGTTGAAAAATTGGTAGAGGCGGCACGCCGTAAAGACACACACCGCTACTCAACTTCTCGCGGTATCCCGCGTCTTAGGCGCGCGATTACCAGCTGGTATAAAAACCGTTTTGACGTTGATCTAGATCCAGAAACCGAGGCTATTGTTACCATTGGATCAAAAGAAGGGTTGGCTAACTTAGCACAAGCTGTTGTAGGCAATGGGGATACTGTATTGGTGCCCAACCCCGCCTATCCAATCCACCCGTATGGGTTTGTGATTGCTGGCGCGGACATTCAGCACGTGCCTTGTGGCCCTGATGATGATTTTTTTGCAGAGCTTGAACGCTCAATTAAGAACACCTTTCCCAAGCCTAAAATGTTGGTGCTTAATTATCCGTCTAACCCTACCACTGAATGTGTTGAATTAGAATTTTTTGAACGCGTTATCAAAATCGCCAAAGAGCACGAGATTTGGGTGGTTCAAGATCTGGCCTATGCTGATATTGTTTTTGACGGCTATGTGGCACCCAGCATTTTGCAAGTTGAGGGTGCAAAAGACATTGCAGTTGAATTTTTCTCTCTGTCAAAAAGTTACAATATGCCAGGTTGGCGTGTGGGCTTTATGGTTGGCAACCCAATGCTTGTTGCTGCCCTGGCAAAAATTAAATCCTATCTCGATTATGGTATGTTTACCCCAATCCAAGTAGCCGCCATTGAAGCGCTGGAAGGCGACCAAAGCTGTGTTAAAGAGATTTCAGACATGTATCAAGATCGTCGCGATGTCTTATGTGATGGACTACAATCAATTGGTTGGGATGTTACGCCGCCCAAAGCTACCATGTTTGTTTGGGCTAAAATCCCTGAATTTTATCAAGAACTGGGTTCATTAGAGTTTACCAAGAAACTACTTAAGGTGGCAAAGGTAGGTGTTTCACCTGGTGTTGGTTTTGGTGATTATGGTGACAATTATGTGCGTTTTGGCCTTATTGAAAACGAGCACCGTACTCGTCAAGCGGTGCGCGGTATTCGCGAAATGTTTAAACAAGATGGGTTGCTGTGAAGTTATCAGCCGAACAATTTAAACAATCAAAAAACAAGCGCTTAACGCTATTAGGTATGTCGGGCGTTGGTAAAACACACCTGTCAAAATTACTTAGCAATGAAGACAAGTGGTACCATTATTCAGGCGATTATCGTATCGGCGCCGAGTACCTTAATCAGGCAATTCTTGATAACATTAAACACAACATCAGAAAAGACGATTGGTTGGGTGACTTGTTAGACAAACAATCTATCAGTATTGAAAACCACATCACCTTTGACAACCTGTCATCAGTTTCTGCTTTTTTGGGCAAGGTTGGCAACCCCGAGCAAGGCGGTTTACCGATTGATGAGTTTACTCGCCGTCAAACACTACACCGAGAGGCTGAAGTTAACACTATGTTGGATGTGCCTCAGTTTATTGAAAAATCAGCCCAACAAGGATTTAACCACTTTATCAATGATGCAGGTGGTAGCTTGTGTGAACTCGATGATGACAAAGTGTATCAAAGCCTTGCTGAACACACGCTAATCCTCTATATACGAGCCAGCAAAGTCAATAAATCAGCACTGATTGAGCGCGCACAAACACACCCCAAGCCTTTGTATTACCAGGCGGATTTCTTAAAAGAACAATTGGCTATCTATCTAACTGAAAATAACCTAACTTACGTAGCACAAATTAACCCTGATGCTTTTGTTGGCTGGATTTTTCCACAGCTGCTTGCACATAGAGTGCCAAAATATGAAGCCATTGCTGATAAATATGGCTACACCATTGACAGTGAAGACCTGTATCAATGTAAAAATGCAAACGAAGTATATAAGCTTATCAATGGAGCGCTGGACTAATGCCGTTAATTGCTCATTCGAACTTGCCTTCATTTACACGCCTACAGCAAGAAGGGGAAACTATTCTTTCTAAAGATCGTGCCGACCATCAAACCATTCGTGAACTGCATATTGGCCTATTAAACATGATGCCAGACGCAGCGCTTGAGGCCACCGAAAGGCAATTTTTCCGCCTCATTGGACACTCAAATCAGATTGCACAGTTCTACTTACATCCGTTTACACTCTCTTCGATTAAGCGTGGCGATAAAGCACAGGCTCATGTTGATCAACACTATCAAAGTTTTGACGATATCAAAGCGCAGGGCTTGGATGCGCTTATTATTACGGGTGCTCACATTGAAGAGGCTGACTTGCAAAAAGCGCCTTTTTATGAACAACTAAAAGAAGTAATTGAGTGGTCGTATGACAATATCACTTCGACCTTGTGTTCTTGCTTAGCCACCCACGCGGTGCTCGAATTTCGTTATGGGCAAAAAAGACAAGCCATTGGTGAAAAGTGTTGGGGTGTGTTTCCACACCAAGTGCTTGACCGCCAACATCCGCTCATGAGCGGTGTCAACACTTGTTTTGATGTGCCGCATTCCCGTTTTAATGAAATTTCCAAAGCACAGTTTGACAAAGCAGGTGTTAAGATATTGGTCGATAGTAAGGTCGGTGCACACTTATGCGTCAGTGAAGACCTGCTTAGAATTGTATTTTTCCAAGGACACCCAGAATACGACACCATTAGCCTACTAAAAGAATACAAGCGTGAAGTGATTTCATTTTTAAATAAAGACAGAAAAGACTACCCGTCTTTTCCAAGCAATTATTTAAGTCCACAAAATAAAGCCATCTTAAACGAGTTTAAAACTAAACTGCTCGATGGCGAGTTTAATATAAACGACTTCCCTGAAGCGCTGATCAGCCAAACCTTGGGCAACACCTGGCATGATGCTACCAGCGGTATCATCAATAACTGGATTGGCTGTGTTTATCAAGTCACTCACGAAGACATTAATAAACCGTTTATGGACGGCATTGACCCGAACGACCCGCTCAACCTAAAATAATGAGTTCAATTTCAAAACCACTATTACAGTGGTTTGATCAGCATGGGCGGCACTCCTTGCCCTGGCAGGGCAATCCGGCCAATATTTATCACGTTTGGCTTAGTGAAGTCATGTTGCAACAAACGCAAGTCAGCACAGTGATCGATTATTTTAATAATTTCATTCGCCACTTTCCAAGCTTAACGGCATTAGCTGATGCTAGCGAAGACAACGTTTTAGCACAATGGGCTGGGCTAGGTTATTACGCTAGGGCGCGTAATCTACATAAAAGCGCAAAAATTATTTTGCAAGATTATCAAGGGGTGTTTCCCGATAACATTGAACAGGTTGTGGCCTTGCCAGGCATTGGCGAATCAACGGCAGGAGCTATTTTATCCATTAGCCACAACCAAAATCATGCCATATTAGATGGCAACGTAAAACGCGTATTATCTCGCTATCATCAAGTAAAAGGTCATTATGGTCAAGCTCAAACACTCAAACAACTTTGGGCGCTAGCCAAACAACACACGCCCAACACTCGCAACAATGACTACACTCAAGCCATTATGGATCTTGGTGCAACGCTGTGTACTCGTTCTAATCCAGACTGTGATCGATGTCCTATTCAAGAAGGGTGTCAGGCTTATCAACACAAAACGCAAACTGAATACCCAAACCCTAAGCCAAAGAAAAATAAACCCAGCCGCTCAATTACGATGCTGGTTTTTCAAAATAAACAAGGGCAAGTTTATTTAGAAAAAAGACCGCCTAAAGGTATTTGGGGTGGGTTATGGAGTTTTGTAGAATGTGCAGACAGCTCTCAAGAGGTTATGCGCACCATCCAACAGTTTAATGCAAGTGCTCACATCAATAAAACGCTTAAATCCATCAAGCATAGCTTTACTCACTACCATTTAATCATCAACCCTATTGTTGTTGACTGTTTGGAACAGACTCATGGGTTTCAATCGATTAATCAATTAAAAGTCGGGGTACCAACCACCTGTGAATAAAATCTTGGCACAATTAGATTAAAATAGCCGTTATGCAACTTATTCGTGGCTTACACAATTTAAAAAATCATGCTGGTAGTGTTGTCACCATTGGCAACTTTGACGGTGTGCATGTCGGCCACGAGAAAATCATTCTAAGGCTGGTTGAGTCAGCTAAAGCACTAGGCTTACCCTCAGTGCTTATCTCCTTTTCACCAACTCCTCAATGTTTTTTTGGTCGGGAACAAGCCACGTTAAGCAATTTTAAAGAAAAACATCAACTGCTGGCTCGCCTTGGTGTGGACAAACACTTATTAATCTACTTTAATCAGGCTTTTGCTGAGCTTAAGGCCAAAGACTTTATTCAACAAGTTTTATTGGATAAACTCAACATGAAGCACTGTTTGATTGGTGATGATTTCCGCTTTGGAAAGAAGAGACAAGGCGATCTAGGGCTGTTGCAAAGCTTGTCAAAAGCCAAGGGTTTTAGCGTAGAAAATACCCAAAGCGTACTGTGCAACGATTGTCGGGCAAGTAGCTCAGAAATTCGGACACTGCTCGCTCATGGCGAGCTAGATACTGTCACGCAAATGCTGGGGCGTGAGTTTTCAATTTCAGGGAAAATTATTCATGGACAACAAAAAGGGCGAACCATTGGTTTTCCTACCATCAACATCCCTATTAAACGCAAAATTAGCCCGGTTTTGGGTGTGTTTGCAACCACGGTTGAAATTCAAGGTTCAGTTTTTCAAGGGGTGTGTAATATTGGCAATCGCCCAACGATTAATGGCAAAGAAATATTATTAGAAGTATTTTTGTTTGATTTTGATCGTGAGGTTTATGGAATTGAGGCCAAGGTTGTGTTTAAACACAAAATCAGAGATGAAGAAAAATTTGATAGTTTTGAAGCGCTAAAACAACAAATCGAGCTTGACACCCAACAGGCAAAAGCCTTCTTTAAAGCCTAAGAAATGAACTTCCAGCCCATCATTTTTCCTGCCATAAACGGCACAACGATCGTGTCGGCAAAAGGGTAGCTGTCAGGCACAACCCAATCTTGTTTTTTCAGGGTGATGGTTTCTGTATTGTGCGATAGACCGTAAAAATCAGCACCAAATATTGATGCAAAGCCTTCAAGTTTATCTAATGCATTTTGAGATTCAAACACGCTCGCGTATAGCTCAATCGCACAATGCGCACTAAGAATACCGGCACAACCACAGCTAGACTCTTTATCATCTTTTGCATGCGGTGCAGAGTCTGTGCCTAAAAAAAACTTAGCATTGCCGCTCGTGGCCGCAGATAACAGCGCTTTTTGGTGTGGGTTTTCTCGCTTTAAAATTGGCAGGCAAAAATAATGTGGTTTAATTCCACCAACCAACATATCATTACGATTTGCCAACAAATGATGCGGGGTTATCGTGGCAGCAATGTTTTCACTTGCAGACAAAACAAAATCAACGGCATCTTTGGTGGTGATGTGCTCAAAAACAATCTTTAATTCAGGAAAATCTTGAACAACCTGGATCAATATCCGCTCAATAAAAACCGCTTCTCGGTCAAAGATATCAATAGCAGCATCGGTCACCTCGCCATGCACCAATAGCGGCATACCTAATTGTTGCATCTTTTCCAATGCAGAGTGTATGTTGGCAATATCTGTTACTCCACTGTCTGAATTAGTGGTGGCTCCAGCCGGATAAAGCTTGGCTGCCACTACTAAATCACCATCAGCAGCTGCTTGGATTTGTTCTGGTGTGGTGTTGTCTGTTAAGTATAAAACCATCAGCGGTGTGAAATTGGTATCTGCTGGTAGGGCGTTCATAATTTCTTGATAATACTGCTGAGCTTGAACAGCATCACTAACGGGTGGTGTTAGGTTTGGCATAATAATAGCCCTACCCATTTGCAAGGCCGTCATGCCAATCACTGATTTAAGCATCTCACCCGAACGCACATGCAAGTGCCAATCATCGGGGCGAATAATCTGTAACGTATCATTGTGCTGCATAAACGGCTCCTAATATTCTCGCACCTTTAGCACCTGTCACCAACGGTAAGTTTGAGGTTTTTCCTTTTAATGTTTGCTGTGCAAAGAACCCAAAAGCGGCAGCCTCAACATAATCAACCGGCATACCTAAGTCGTTTGTGGTGGACACCTTGCTATAAGGATTTAAATAAGCTAAGCGCTCAGCTAAAAATAAATTATGCACGCCGCCGCCGCAAAGATACACATCTACGCCTTGGACAATCTGTTGGCTAATACTCATGGCCGTTAATTCTACCAAAGTTCTTTGCACATCAACAGGGCTTTCATCGCCAGTTAAGTAAGTTGTAAGCCAGGCCAAATTAAAATATTCTGGACCTGTACTTTTTGGTGCTGGTTTTTTAAAATATTCGTCCGCTAGTAGGGCGTTCAATAAGCGCTCGTCAACAAGGCCAGATCTTGCCCAAATACCGTCTCGGTCATAATCTAACTGTTTAGACTTCTTAATCCAACCATCTAGTAGAGTGTTGGCAGGACCAGTATCAAAACCTGTAACAACGTCTTTTAAAACCTGTGTTAGGTTAGCAATACCGCCCAAATTAATTACCACACCTTCTTTGCCTTGCAATAAATGCTGATGATACATGGGTGTTAACGGCGCACCTTGGCCTGCAGCGGCAATATCATTCATACGAAAATCACTAACCACAGCAATACCAGAGCGTTCTGCAATAATAGCGCCATGTCCAATCTGCATAGAGTATTCACCACCTTGGTGGAAGATAGTTTGGCCGTGTGAGCCAATCACCTTGATATCTGTTGCCAAAATATTAGCGCTTTCAAGTAAAGCAGCGACCGCATCAGCAAAAAAATGAGCAACCTGTGTATCAATATCTGCCAAATCTTTTAAATGGGTTTTTCCGCCCTGTGTCAGTACTTGCAACTGTTGTTTTAACAATTTCGGATAAGGCAGGTAAGTTTGCGCCAACAGTTGCGTTGCCTTTGTATCAATAACGACCGCATCAACACCATCTAAGCTGGTGCCGGACATAAGGCCGATACAAAGGTTAGCCATGGCAGTTTTTGTACTTTTTACCAGAACCACAAGGGCAAGGCTCGTTACGCCCTACTTTTTCAACTTTTGTTTGCTCGTCTTCTTGTGTAATGGCCTCAACTTCATGATCGTCTACACCGGTTGTGCCAAGCGTCTCATGTTGCGCCTGTGCTTCTTCGTTGTTTTGCTGCTCAACATCATCAGCCTTGGTGTTTTCGTTAATGGTAACGCTGGACAATGATTTTACAATTTCAATATTGATGGTATCTAATAAAGATTCAAACATAGTAAAAGATTCACGCTTGAATTCTTGTGTTGGGTTTTTTTGTGCATAACCACGCAAGTTCACACTTTGACGCAAGTAATCCATTGCCGCCAGATGCTCCTTCCAATAATGATCCAGCGTTTGCAGCATGACTGCTTTTTCAAATCCGCGCATTGATTCAGCGCCAACAATCCCTTCCTTGTAATCACATATTGCGCCAAGCCCTTGGACGATTCTACTCTCAAGCTCATCAACATCAACCCCCTCATCTAGCCACTGTTGTAGTGGAAAGTCTGCTGAGTAATCTGCTTTTAAAGCGTTGTTCATGCCTTCAACGTCCCAATCTTCTTCAGCTTGCTCTGCTGAAATATAACCCATAAATAAATCGCCAATCACTCCCTCACGAATTTGAATAAAACGGTCTTGTACATCATTGACACTCATAAGCTCGTCACGCAATTGGTAAATCACCCGACGCTGATCATTAGCAACATCATCATATTCTAGCAGGTGTTTACGCGCATCATAGTTCATGCCCTCAACTTTTCTCTGTGCATTTTCAATCGCACGATTCACCATTTTATGCTCAATTGCTTCGCCTTTTTCCATGCCCAATCGCTGCATCATTGCCGCCATTTTTTCACTGGCAAAAATACGCATTAGATTGTCTTCAAGCGAAAGATAAAAGCGCGTAGAACCAACATCACCTTGACGGCCAGAACGACCACGCAACTGATTATCTACACGACGAGACTCGTTACGTTCGGTGCCGACAATATGCAATCCACCTGCTTGAATAACCGCCTCGTGTTGCTTTGCCCAATCTGCTTTTTGCGTATCGTTAGCGTCTTCAACTAATTTACCACCCAGCACAATATCTGTACCACGGCCCGCCATATTGGTGGCGATGGTAACTGCACCAATACTGCCCGCATTGGCAATAATTTGCGCCTCACGTTCGTGCTGTTTAGCGTTTAACACCTCGTGCTTAATTTTTCTTTGCTCTAAAAGGGCCGAGATAGCTTCAGAATTTTCAATACTACTGGTACCTACCAAGACGGGCTGCCCGCTCTTTTGACAACTTTCTACATCCAGCGCAATTGCTTCAAGCTTTTCTTCTAGTGTTAGATAGATTTGATCCGACATGTCGTTGCGAGTCGAAGGCTGGTTAGGTGGAACAACCACGGTTTCAAGCGCATAAATATCTTGAAATTCTACCGCTTCAGTGTCAGCCGTACCAGTCATGCCAGAAAGCTTGTTATAAAGTCTAAAATAATTCTGGAAAGTAATCGAAGCTAGCGTCTGATTTTCTTTTTTAATGCTTACACCTTCTTTGGCTTCAATGGCTTGATGTAAGCCCTCTGACCAACGACGCCCTGGCATAGTTCTGCCAGTAAACTCATCAACAATGACAACTTCGTCCTCTTGGACAATATAGTCCACGTCTTTTTGGAATAAAACATGGGCACGCAATGCTGAACTAATATGCTGCATCAACAAGATATTGCTGGCATCGTACAGGCTCGCACCTTCAGGCAAAGCGCCTGCATTGATCAACATCTCTTCTGCTTTGGCGTGGCCATCGTCAGTTAAAAAGACTTGCTTGTGTTTTTCATCAACCGTGTAATCGCCCGCTTCTTTAATCACAACCTCTTTGCCTTCGCCGCTTTCTGTCTGCTTGTTGAAATTAGGGATCATTTTATTAATTGCTTGATAAACGGCTGAATAGTCGTCAGCTGGGCCAGAAATAATAAGCGGCGTTCTGGCTTCGTCAATCAAAATAGAATCGACTTCATCAATAATTGCAAAATTAAGGTCTCGCTGCACTTTTTGCTCGGTGGTAAAGGCCATGTTATCTCTTAAATAATCAAAGCCTAATTCGTTGTTAGTTGCATAAACAATGTCACATGCGTAAGCCACTTTCTTATCTTCTGGCGGCATGCTAGAAGTAACAATACCCACGCTCAAGTCTAAAAAATTAAAGACTTTACCCATCCACTGCGCATCACGAGCAGCCAAATAATCATTTACTGTGACAACATGTACGCCTGAGCCACTTAGTGCGTTCAAATAAGCGGGTAAAGTAGCCACCAAGGTTTTTCCCTCGCCCGTGCCCATTTCTGCGATATTACCGTCATTAAGCACCATGCCACCAATCATTTGTACATCATGATGTCTAAGCCCAAGCACACGAACACTGGTCTCTCGAATAACCGCAAAAGCGGCCGGAAGTAGTGATTCTAAAGTAACCTGCTGCTCTAATTGTTGTTTAAAAAATTGTGTTTTAGCGCTAAGCTCTTTATCACTCAGTCCTTGCAATTCAGCTTCTAATGCGCTGATCTGGTCAACTGTTTTAGAAAGCTTTTTTATTAAGCGGTCATTGCGAGAGCCTACAATCTTGGCAACAACTTTATTTATAATGTTCATTGGTGTGAATAAAACGTAATTTTAAAAATGGCTCTATTTTCGCACAGATGTTATGATACAGATAGCCCTTTACA
>QOAB01000050.1 GCA_003978285.1 Candidatus Thioglobus sp. | reverse complement strand
AGGGTAGCGATAAATCGTTTGATTCTTATATTCGCGCTGTAAGAGATGTTAAGTAGGGCAATAGATCAAACTTTATTTGCGTCTTATTCAGAAGACATTCCGGTTTTTTTAAAGAAAATTTATGCCGCTAGAGGCTTAGCAGAATCACAATTATCATTAACACTTTCGGACCTTTTAAGACCTGATTTTTCTGAATTAGACAAGGCATTATCACTCTTAGAACAAGCATTAACTGAGCAAAAACGCATATTAATTATTGGTGACTTTGATGCTGACGGTGCAACTGCCAGTGTAGTTGCAATAAAATCATTAAGAATGATGGGTGCTAAGCAAGCTGATTTTTTAGTGCCGAATCGGTTCGAGCATGGTTATGGCCTTAGCCCAGAAATTGTTAATCTAGCCATTAAAGAAAAACAGCCCGATTTAATCATCACGGTTGATAATGGTATCTCTAGTTTTGATGGTGCTGAACTGGCTAAAGACGCTGGTATCAATGTGATTATTACTGATCATCACCTGCCTAGTGATTCATTGCCAAAAGCAGATGCAATCATCAATCCTAACCTTAAAGATTGTGACTTTCCGAGCAAAAATCTAGCCGGTGTTGGTGTCTGTTTTTACTTGTTTTCATCTTTAAAAAGCCATCTTCAGAAGAATGGTTACTTTGTTAATAACAACATTCCTTTGCCTGATCTTCGTCATGTATTAGATTTGGTTGCATTAGGTACAGTAGCGGATGTGGTTAAGCTCGATCAAAATAATCGTATTTTAATTTCAGAAGGGATTCGACGTATTCGTGCTAAGCAATGTGCGCCTGGTATTTTGGCATTACTTGAGATTTCTAACCGCCAAGCAGAAACTCTGCAAGCTTCTGATTTAGGATTTTCTGTAGCGCCTAGGCTCAATGCAGCGGGGCGCCTCAGTGATATTTCTCGTGGTATCAAATGTTTACTCACTGATGATATGAATGACGCAAGACGCTACGCTCAAGAGTTGGAGGCATTTAATCAAAAACGCAGAACCGAACAAGAACGTATCCAGCTTGAAGCAGAGGCTATTGTTAAAGCCCAAGAAGTGAGTGAAAGCAAGTTTGCCCTTAGCTTGTTTGATCCGTCTTGGCACGAGGGTATTGTTGGCATTGTCGCAGGTAAACTCAAGGAAATGCATCATTGCCCTTGTGCCGTATTTGCTAAATCTGGTGATTCCCTTAAAGGCTCTATTCGTTCAATTCCTAGCGTGCATATCAAAGATCTCCTGGACTTAGTGGATCGACAAAATCCAGGCTTGATTTTAAAATTTGGTGGTCATGCAATGGCAGCAGGTTTAAGCATCAAGTCGGAAGATTTTTGGCATTTTAAACGCGCTTTTTCAAAAGCTATTAAACAGCATTTAGATGCAAAAATTCCAACCGTGGAGCTACTGACTGATGGTGAGTTAGAAGCTTTTAATATTTCATTAGATAATGCACAATTATTGGCTGATTCAGGGCCTTGGGGTCAGGGGTTCGAAGAGCCAATATTTTATGGAAATTTTGAGATAGTCGAGCAAAGAGTCGTAGGTGAAAAACACCTGAAGTGTCGACTTAAATTGATGGGTGACACGCATACTCATGATGCTATTGCTTTTTTTCAAGCACCACTTGATACCAAACAAGTAACAGTCGCTTATAAATTATCAATTAATACTTGGCGAGGTGCGACTAATTTACAACTGATGGTTGAGCAAATTAGCGCCTCAGAATAAGCCTTGTCAAGGTAAAATACAGCCTTTTATTTTTGATAATTTTGTCATGCCAGTAATTACACTTCCAGATGGAACTGAAAAATCTTTTGATCAGCCTCTTAACGTATTTGAAGTAGCTAAGTCAATCGGTTCTGGCCTTGCTAAAGCGACACTAGCGGGTAAAGTCAACGGCGAGTTAGTGGATGCATCACATATTATTGACACGGATAGCAGTGTTTCAATCATTACCGCGAAAGATGAAGAAGGGCTTGAAGTGATTCGCCATTCTACTGCACACCTTTTGGCGCAAGCCACACAAATGCTTTATCCTGAGGCACAAGTAACGATTGGCCCGGTGATTGATAATGGTTTTTTCTATGATTTTGCTTATAAAGATGGCTTTTCAGAAGGTGATTTAGCCAAGATTGAAAAAAATATGAATCACTTGGTTAAGCAAAATCTTAAGATCGAGCGCTCTGAAATGTCACGTGATGAAGCGATACAATTCTTTAAAGACAAAGGTGAACACTATAAGGCTGAAATTATTGAGTCTATTCCTGCAGATCAAACATTGTCGTTGTACCAACAAGGTGATTTTATTGATTTGTGTCGTGGCCCTCACGTACCTTCAACTGCTAAATTAAAAGCCTTCAAATTGATGAAATTAGCCGGCGCATACTGGCGTGGTGATTCTAATAATGAAATGCTGCAGCGTGTGTATGGTACGGCTTGGGCGAGTAAAGATGATCTTAAGGATTACTTGTATCGCCTAGAAGAAGCCGAGAAGCGTGATCATCGCAAGATTGGTAAAACACAAGATTTATTTCACATGCAAGAAGAAGCGCCCGGCATGGTGTTTTGGCATGAAAAAGGCTGGACTTTATATCAAATTGTTGAACAATACATGCGTGGTGTTTTTAGAGATAATGACTATAAAGAGGTGCACACGCCACAGCTGATTGATAAAAGCCTTTGGGAAAAATCAGGCCATTGGGATAAGTTTGGTGACAACATGTTTACCACCAGTAGTGAGAATCGTGAATACGCGGTTAAGCCGATGAACTGCCCCGCACACATTCAAATTTATAATCAAGGCCTTAAATCGTATCGTGATTTGCCATTGCGCTTAGCTGAGTTTGGTTCGTGCCACCGTAATGAGCCATCAGGTACACTCCACGGTATCATGCGCGTGCGCAATTTTGTACAAGATGATGGTCATATTTTTTGTACAGCCGATCAAATTCAAGATGAAGTATCTACTTTCATTGATTTAACCTTTGATGTTTATAAGCATTTTGGTTTTGACAATGTTGATATCAAGCTTTCAACACGCCCTGAAAATCGTGTGGGTTCGGACGAGGTGTGGGATCGTGCGGAGGCTGCATTAGCAGAAGCATTAGATGCCAAAGGCATACAATGGGAATTGCAAGAAGGTGAAGGTGCATTCTACGGTCCTAAGATTGAGTTTGTACTTAAAGATTGCTTAGATCGCGAATGGCAATGTGGCACTTTACAGGTTGATTTTTCAATGCCAGAGCGCCTAGATGCGCAATATATTGCTGAAGACAATACTAAAAAAACTCCGGTAATGCTGCACCGTGCGATTGTCGGTTCGCTCGAGCGGTTTGTCGGTATTTTGATCGAACATTATGAAGGTGCGTTCCCATCTTGGCTAGCGCCAATTCAAGCTGTAATATTTCTGAAAAACAGCATGATTTTGTTGTCGATGTTAATAAAAAGTTAAAAAAACAAGGACTTAGAGTCATTTCGGACTTGCGTAATGAGAAGATAGGCTTTAAAATACGCGAGCATTCCATGCAACGTTATCCGTATATTTTAGTGGCGGGTGGTAGAGAAATGGAGAACGATGAGATTTCAGTGCGTAAACGTGGCGGTGAAGATTTAGGCCCTATGTCGATAGAAGCGTTTATAAAATTAGTTAAAGAGGAATAATTATTAAAAAACCATATAAAGTAAAAACTCGAATTAATGATAATATTAGAGTTCCAGAAGTTCGATTAATTGATGCTAACGGTGATCAAGCTGGTGTTGTAAGTACAAGTAAAGCAAAAGAGATGGCAAAAGACGCCGGTATGGACTTGGTTGAGGTGTCTCCTAACGCTGAACCTCCTGTTTGCAAAATTATGGATTTTGGTAAGTTCCTATATGAACAAAAAAAGCAGCTGAGTGATCAGAAAAGAAAACAAAAGAAAAATACTGTTAAAACCATTAAATATCGCCCAGGTACCGAAGAAGGTGATTACCAAATTAAATTTAGAAATTTGGTCAAATTTTTAGACAATGGTGATAAAGTTAAAGTTAGTATTTGGTTCCGTGGACGCGAAATGCAACACAGAGAGCTAGGCATGGAAATGCTAGACAGAATTGAGAAAGATACAGAAGAATTTGCCAATGTAGAACAAAAGGCAAAGATGGAGGGTCGTCAGCTAGGCATGATGCTGGCACCCAAATCAAAGAAGAAATAGCTTAACAACACTATTTCTTTAATTTTAAGAAAGTTATTCGCAAGAATAACAAATATGTCCAAAGGACAAGGAGAAAATTATGCCGAAGATGAAAACCAACCGAGGTGCTGCAAAGCGCTTCAAAAAAACTGCCAGTGGCGGTTACAAGTGTAAACACTCTCACTTGCGTCATATCTTGACTAAAAAGAGTACTTCTAGAAAGCGTAGCTTACGTTCACCGGACACTGTTGAGAAAGCAGATGTACCAATGGTTCGTAAAATGTTACCGTATAGTTAAATAGGAGTATAGAAAATGGCAAGAGTATCAAGAGGTGTGCAGGCGCACGCTAAACATAAGAAAATTTTAAAGAAAGCTAAGGGTTATTACGGAGCAAGATCAAAAGTCTACCGTGTTGCCAAGCAAGCAGTAATCAAAGCGGGCCAATATGCGTATCGTGACCGTCGTCAAAGACGTCGTCAGTTTCGTCGTCTTTGGATTGTTCGTATTAACGCTGAAGCACGTAATAATGGTTTGAGCTATTCAAGAATGATTGATGGCTTAAATAAAGCAGGTATTGAAATCGACCGTAAAGTTTTATCAGATATCGCAATTTTTGATAAACCAGCATTCGCTCAGATTGCAGACCAAGCTAAAGCCGCAATCGCAGCAGCTGCTAAGTAAATAGATAAAAAGGTTGTGGGTATTCCTGTAGCCTTTTACCAAATTTAATTCTAAAATGATTAACACGATTCTTGATCAAGCTAAAGCGTCTATTGCCGCAGCAGAAAGCTTAAAAGAGCTTGACGATTTACGAGTCAAGTTTTTAGGTAAAAAAGGTGAACTTACTGCTCTTTTGAAAGGCTTAGGAAAGCTATCAAAGGAAGAGCGACCTAAAATGGGTGAAGCCATTAATCAGGCTAAAGTTAACCTACAAAATCGATTAACTGATAGAAAAAATCATTTAGAAACCCTAGAATTAGAAAAACGTCTTTTGAAAGAAAAAATCGACGTTTCTCTTCCAGGTAGAAATGTTGAGATGGGTGGTTTACACCCAGTCACCATTACTTTAAATCGTATTCAGTCCCTGTTTGCAAAAAATGGCTTTGAAGTAGAAGTAGGCCCTGAGATTGAAGACGATTTTCATAATTTTACTGCGCTTAATATCCCCGAGCATCATCCGGCTCGTGCCATGCACGACACCTTTTATTTCGATGAAAGCACGGTCTTAAGAACGCATACTTCACCAGTGCAAATTCGCACCATGGAAAATAAAAAACCACCACTACGTATTATTGCGCCAGGTCGGGTTTATCGTTGTGATTCTGACATCACACATACGCCAATGTTCCACCAGGTCGAAGGCTTAATCGTTGACAAAGACGCCAATTTTGCACAGCTTAAAGGTTTGTTGATTGATTTCTTACGTGCTTATTTTGAAAAAGAAGATCTTCAAGTGCGCTTTCGTCCTTCTTACTTCCCTTTTACTGAGCCTTCAGCAGAAGCTGATATCGAATGTGTTATCTGTGGTGGTGAAGGCTGCCGTGTTTGTAAAAAAACCGGTTGGCTAGAGGTGTTGGGTTGTGGTGTTGTACACCCTAATGTTTTAAATTCAGTTGATGTTGATGCAGAAGAATTCACCGGCCTTGCTTTTGGCATGGGTGTAGAGCGTTTAGCAATGCTTAGATATGGCGTGAACGACCTTAGACTTTTCTTTGAGAACGATATTCGTTTCTTAAAACAATTTAAATAAGCGCAGAATATGAACGTATTATCA
Organism: Candidatus Thioglobus sp.; assembly: GCA_003978285.1. Next base: position 6,688 of record QOAB01000050.1, on the reverse strand, counting down.
TCTTGGTTGAGAGAATGGGCAAACCCAAAGGTAGACGATAACGAGCTTGCTGAGAGCTTAACCATGGCTGGTTTAGAGGTAGATGGTATCGCCCCTGTTGCCCCTGCTTTTGATAAGGTGGTTGTTGGTCAGGTTGTTAGTTGTGAAAAACACCCAGATGCTGATAAATTAAACTTATGTCAAGTTGATGTAGGCGAGAGTAACACCTTACAAATTATTTGTGGTGCTAGTAATGTTCGCGCCGATTTAAAAGTGATTGTTGCAACCGTTGGCGCTAAATTACCCAGTGGCTTAAAAATTAAAAAAGCCAAATTGCGCGGCGTTGAATCATTTGGCATGATTTGTTCAGATTCAGAAATCGGCATGGCTGAATCTTCAGACGGTATTACCGAGTTAGATGATGATGTGACTATTGGTCAAAGTATTAGAGAGTGTCTTGATTTAGATGACAACATTATTGAGCTTGATATCACCCCAAATCGTGGTGATTGTTTTTCAGTGTTAGGTGTAGCGCGTGAGGTTTGTGCTAATTATAGCCTATCACTCGAGATGCCAATCTTTGAGGTGGCTTCATCAATTAACGAAACAATAAATGCCAGTGTTAGCAATACACAGGCTTGTCCTAAATATTTAACACGGGTTGTAAAAGGCATTGATAACACAGTGGCAACACCACAGTGGATGGCTAAAAAATTAATACGTTCTGGTCAAGCACTACATTCCCCAGTAGTTGATATTACTAACTTCGTATTGCTTGAATTGGGTCAACCAATGCATGCCTTTGATTTATCGAAGATCAGTGGTGATATCAACGTTAGAATGGCCAATGATGGTGAAAAAATAGAGCTATTAAATGAGCAAACATTAACACTTAAAGCCGATACTTTGGTTATTGCAGACGATGCTAATGCTTTAGCGATTGCCGGCGTTATGGGTGGTATGGGTAGCGCTACACAGACCAATACAACAGATGTTTTATTAGAGAGTGCGTTTTTTGAGCCGGTATCTATTGCAGGCAAGGCTAGATCATACGGCCTACATACTGAATCTTCATTGCGTTTTGAGCGTGGTGTTGATTTCAACATAACGCACACAGCAATGCATCGCGCCACTCAATTAATCATTGAAATTTGTGGTGGTCAAGCAGGTGATATTAGCGAATGCATTGATGATTCGACATTGCCAGCCCTTAACCCAATTACAATCACTAAAGCCAGAATTCAGAAGATTCTTGGCTTTGAGCTTGACGCTGATTGGATTGAAGAAAAATTTACCAGCCTCGATTTTGAAATCAGTGCCAAAGACAATGAATCATGGACAATCATCCCACCAAGTTTTCGATTCGATATTCGTATTCCTGCAGATTTGATTGAAGAACTAGCAAGACTCTATGGTTACGATAAGTTACCAGTACAAAAACTCTCTTTAGATGCCAATATTAATGTCATCTCAGAATCAGTGATTGATAAATACGATATCGCCCAAGGCTTGGTTAATCGTGGCTATCAAGAGGTAATTACTTATAGTTTTGTCTCGGAACAGTACCAAGATTTGATTGACCCAAGCGCTAAAAAAATTACCTTGAGCAATCCAATCTCAGCCGATATGTCGACCATGCGCTCATCACTTTGGGCAGGGTTATTGCAAACAGTTGAATCAAATCAAAGACGTGGCCATACCAATGCTAGATTTTTTGAGATAGGATTATGTTTTGACGGCATTAAGGCCGAGGAGCAATCCCAAAAAATTGCAGGCGTGATTACTGGTAATCGTTTTGATGACCAGTGGTCGAATGAGACACAAGCGCTTGATTTTTATGATATTAAATCTGACGTTGAGTCTTTATTGTCTTTAACAACGAATACATTTACCTTTAAAGCTGCCGAACACCCCGCCCTTCAAAAAGGACAAACAGCACAAATCTTATTAAATGATAATGCTGTGGGTTGGGTGGGTACATTAGCACCTCACGCACAAAAGCAATTGTCTTTATCAAAATGTTATTTGTTTGAATTGGATCTAACCAGTATGCAACAGGGTAGTGTTTCTAAGTATCAAGCATTCTCTGCTTATCAAAAGGCAGAACGAGATATCGCATTGGTTATTGATGAAAATATTCCGGCAAATGACCTAATCAATAGCATTCACTCACTTAATCAAACTTATTTGATTGATGTTAATTTGTTTGATGTTTATGCCGGTGAGAACATAGAATCTGGCAAAAAGAGTGTTGCACTTAATTTAAGTTATCAATCAGTTGATCAAACGCTTAGCGATGATCAGGTTAATGCCCAAGTGTCAGAGGTGTTAGCGCTAATGCAAACAAAATTCTCAGCAACCCAAAGATAATGTCAGTTACTAAAAAAGACATTGCTGATTTATTGGTTGATAAAATTGGTGTGACACATAATCAAGCCTTATCGATCACCAATGATTTTTTTGACGCGATTAAAAAATCATTGGCTCAAGGTGAGTCGGTAAAGTTATCTAGTTTTGGTAATTTTATTGTCAGAGAGAAATCAGCCAGACCAGGTAGAAACCCTAAGACAGGCGAACAAGTCATGATTTCAGCCAGAAAAGTGGTTACCTTTAAAGCAGGGCCAAAACTTAAGAAAGCAACCCAAATAGGCGTTTAATCTTATTCTGAGATAGCTGACATAAAGCCCTTAAGTACCGGCATGGCTTTGTCAATTAACTCCTGATTTTGCTCTTCATTTCTAACTTGATCTTCCAAGAGTTTATCTGTTTCTTTAAGTGTGACTTGGTAGTCGTCATCAAATTCAAACGCAATAAAATAAAAACCTTTACCTTTACTTCTAGTTGAGTGAATGGCTAAGAAGTCTGTCTCCCAAGAAAGCTCTGCCTGATAAACAGCTGATGAATCAGTCGTGTCTTTTTGTACTAAGATAATCGTACCACCAAAATGAAAAACAAATCGATCAGCAGAACAGCTTGATGCAGGTTTGATTTGCAGCTCACTAGAATTTAAAGCATCCGCAATTTGTTTTAATTGTGGCGGTGTTAATTGTAAATATTTGGCATCTAAATAATCATTGACATTAGAATCTGGATGATTGTTTTCTAAGAATTTAACCAGTTTTTTTAGCATAACACTGTCTTTTAAGAAAAAGACAATATTATACCCGATTAGTGAATTTTAAGACCGGTCGAGTGAGTCTGCGTATTTAATGGCGTATACATCAAAGATACTGATCGCCATAGCAGCAATAATAGGACCGATAAACAAACCCAGTATGCCAAACTGCATAATGCCAGCAAGTGTTGATAATACGGTAATTAGCGTATGGTCTAATGCGCTAGATTGATTTGAATTTTTGGAGAACTTTTGAATAACGATTGGTCGTACAAAGTGATCAATAATCGTGCCAATAAATATTGCACCAAACAGCACAATAATCATTGCATCAGTGGTTTGCCCTTGCGCGTATAGATACAAGCTCAAAGGCAGCCAAATAATCAAACCACCGAGTACTGGGATAAAGCTAGCCAAGGCCATGGCAATACCAAAGTACAGCACAGGCAGGCCAACTATCATCACGCCTATGGAAAATACCGCACCTTGTAATAGCGCAATGATAAAGACACTACCTACCAAGGTAACAGATAAGTTTGAAAATTGATTGAATAAGATATCATTCAAGTGGTTTTCTAGCGGTGATAAATCATTAAGTCGTTTCACTGTATTCTTGCCATCGATATAGAAGTAATAGAGCGAGAAGACAGTCACAATTAAGAAGAAGATAAAGTGAGAAGACAGCGACACAATACTCTTTAAAATCACCACTGAGAAATCTTTAATACTGATTAAAAACCCTTCAAGATTATTGCTGATAGCAGCGCCTGCAGTAGCCTTAATTGATTCAGATAATGGCAGTCCGTTGATGATCTGATTAAGTACTTGTTTGCTATGTTCAGTGTCAAAATCAGTATTAATGGTTTGAATCAGCGCTGAAATCTCTAATCCACTAATCAGTAGAATATAACCTAGCGGTAGAATCAGCACAACGGTAACTAGCAGCGTTGTCAAAAACGCAGCATTAGAATCTGAGAATTTTTGTTGGAATTTATTGTATTGTTTGAAGGTTGCAATTGCAATAAGCAAGGCTAAAAATAGTGCAGGAATAAATGGGGTAAATAACCATAACAAGCCGCCAATAGCTAAGACTAATAAGCTGAGCATAAAGCCGTGTTCGTAAGGTGTGTTCATAAGTTTTCCATTTTTATAACAGTGTAAGCCACTTCTTCATAAGGGTGTGCAAATTTCATCGCTTCAATCACCATCTGCAAGTTGTCATCCACACACATCATTTCAACTTTATATTCTTCAATGGCTTCGAGTTCATCTAGATAACCAATAGCAGGCTTTGCATCTCCAATCGGTTTGAACTGTCCCATACCAGTGGTTTGCCAAGCACAATTCTCGTAGTTGTTAAACTTACCAGCACCCGCATCGAACATAGTATTTTTAACTATCTCTAAGTCCTTCTCAGGTACATAAAAACTAATTTGATACATTAAATTTCACCTTTTAAATATTTTGGTCAATATATTTATGCATATCTTAAAGTAGTTCTAGATAATTGTGAACGGTTTTGCCTAATAATAACTTAATTCAAGGCTTTAATCAGGGAAGGGGCATGACATATCTGTAATATACCTTTAGGCTAGACTTGGGTCGATAACCTTTCATATTGTCAATAAAAAAAGATAGGCAAATAAAACACTTAATATTGGTCAGCATGTACAATCTTTCCCATGATGGGAGTGCTAAGCAAAAAAATTATTATTACTGGCGCAGTTCAGGGTGTCGGTTTTCGACCATTTGTTTATAAAATTGCACAACAATTTGATCTTTTGGGCGAAGTTTATAATGATAGTGCTGGTGTTGTTATTATTGTTCAATGCACACAAACACAACTTGATAAATTATTATTATCACTTAACAATGATGCGCCAGAGCTTTCGAGAATAATCGATATAAGTATTGTTGATAACTATCAAGATGACAAAGTCTACAAAGATTTCAGTATTAGCAAGAGCCGAAAAGGTAAAGCCTCTGCAGTTGTTCTACCTGATGCATGTATTTGCAATGACTGTATAGATGACATAACAGATAAAAATAATCGTCGTTATGGCTACGCATTTACTAATTGTACTAACTGCGGCCCCAGATTCTCCATCATTAAGCAGATTCCATATGATCGAAAGTCTACCAGTATGTCAGTATTTTCGATGTGCAAACAGTGTGAAAAGGAATATCAAAATCCTATTGATAGGCGTTTTCATGCTCAGCCCAACGCCTGCGCTGAGTGCGGACCGAAATTACAGTTAACCGATGCATTGGGTAAGGATGTCGTTACTAAGAATATAGTTGAAAAAACTGCCTCGCTATTAAAGCAAGGGAAAATTATTGCTATTAAGGGCATTGGTGGATTTCATTTGGCTTGTTTAGCGAGTATTGAGTCTGCTGTTGTAACACTTAGACAGAGGAAACATAGAAAACATAAACCATTTGCTTTGATGGCCAGAGATGTTTCAATGGTCAAGCAATATTGTTTAGTATCCGACCAAGAAGAGTGTTTATTAACAGACAGGGCATCACCTATTGTATTACTCACTAAAGCCAATGACTTGCTCTCAGCACAGATTGCACCCAAGCAAAAGAGCCTGGGGTTTATGTTGCCTTATTCACCTCTACATTATTTATTATTGCAAGAGCTTGATGAACCCTTAGTTCTTACTTCCGGCAACCAGAGTCACAACCCTCAAATTATAGATAACCAGAGCGCATTAAATGAGCTTGGAAATATTGCTGATTATTTTTTACTGCACAATCGTGATATTGTAAATCGTGTTGATGATTCAGTGGTTCGGTATGTTGCCGGCGACCTTAGAGTTATTCGCAGAGCAAGAGGTTATGCGCCGACCTCACTACCCTTGCCTGAGGGGTTTGAAGAGTGTACAGGGTTATTGGCCGTAGGCGCAGAATTGAAAAATACATTTTGTTTATTAACCGAGTCTCAAGCAATTATCTCACAGCATATTGGTGATTTGAAAACCTTAGAAAGTTATCAGGACTTTCAAGACAACATTGATTTATACCAACAATTGTATGAAACAGAAGTTAAGCATTTGGCTTGTGATTTACATCCAGATTACTTGTCTTCTAAGTATGCTGAAAATTATGCACAAACCAACAACATTAAACTGGACGCTGTGCAACACCATCACGCCCATATTGCCGCCTGTTTATTTGAACAGGGTAGGGCAGTTGATAGTGACAAGGTGCTAGGCGTGGTTTGGGATGGCATGGGTCTAGGGGCTGACAATAGTCTTTGGGGTGGAGAATTCCTTTTAGCAAACTACTTAGGGTTTAATAGAGTGGCACAGTTTGAACAAACAGCATTACTCGGTGGAGACAAGGCTACCAACGAGCCCTGGCGCATGGCGTATGCCTATTTTAAGAAACACAGATTGCCTACGGATGAGTGGTTTGTAGACAAGCCAGTCAAAGCATTTGATGCATTATTAGATAGTAAAATGCCACTAAATTACACATCATCAGTTGGTCGATTATTTGATGCGGTAGCCTATGTGCTTGGCATATGTAATCAACAGATTAGTTACGAGGCGCAAGCAGCGATTGAGCTAGAAAATTTAGCTAATG
>QOAB01000115.1 GCA_003978285.1 Candidatus Thioglobus sp. | reverse complement strand
GGATCACATTAGCCAAATTCATCAATTTTATGGCGAAAAATTAGGCACTCAGTTGTCCAGAAAGCATATTTTTTGGTATGCTACCTACCTTGATAAAGAAAGTGGTCAATCCTTCTGGAAAAAAGTGAATAAAATCACTGATCACAAACTGCAATACCAATTACTTGAGGAATTTTTAAATTCGTGAATACTGATTTACCAGCTTGTATCAATGCAAAACTTGATCTCTACTTTGAGCAACTCAATGGTGAGAAAGTTTCTGGTGTATTTAAAATGGTGTTGCAAGAAACTGAATCTGCCACCATCAAGTTTGTTTTGGATAGGGTTGAACAAAACCAAAGCGAAGCTGCCAGAATCCTAGGTATGAATCGCGGCACTTTAAAGAAAAAAATCGAACTTTACAAACTGTAAAACTTTATAATTACCTTTTGTAATTATCACACTTCTCTCAAAGGAATAAAATGGCTATACAACGCGCTCTAATCAGTGTTTCTGACAAAACTGGTGTCATTGAACTTGCTCAAGCTTTAGCGAGCAAAAACATCGAAATTCTTTCAACGGGTGGCACAGCCAAGCTGCTAGCTGATAACAATATCCCCGTGATCGAAGTATCAGACTACACTGGCTTCCCTGAGATGATGGCAGGACGTGTTAAAACCCTTAATCCAAAAATCCATGGCGGTATTTTAGCTCGCCGCGGTCTTGATGAAGAAGTAATGGCCGAGAATGACATCAACCCAATTGATTTAGTCGTGGTTAATCTTTACCCTTTTCAAGCGACTATCGCCAACCCTGATTGCACCTTGGAAGATGCGATTGAAAATATCGATATCGGCGGTCCTGCAATGCTCAGATCAAGTGCTAAAAATCACGCATCCGTAACAGTAATGGTAGATGCATCTGATTATCAAATAGTCATTAATGAAATCAATGCAAATGGTGATACCACACTTGAAACTCGTACCAAGCTAGCGCTTAAAACTTTTGAGCACACAGCTCAATATGATGGCGCTATTGCTAACTACCTAGGTAAAGGCGAGGATGGTTTTTCTAACACTATGAATTTACAGTTTAATAAAGTACAGTCAATGCGTTATGGCGAAAATCCACATCAAAATGCCGCATTTTATGTAGAAAACAACATCGCCGAATCTTGCGTAGCATCAAGCACACAATTCCAAGGTAAAGAAATGTCATATAACAATATGGCCGATGCTGATGCCGCACTTGAATGTGTGCGTAGTTTTGATGAGCCTTGTTGTGTGATTGTAAAGCATGCCAACCCTTGTGGTGTAGCCGTAAGAGATAACATTCATAACGCCTATTTAGATGCTTTTAAAACTGATCCAACATCAGCATTTGGTGGCATTATCGCTTTTAATCGCCCACTAGACAAAGATACTGCTCAAGATATTATTGATAAGCAATTCGTAGAAGTGATCATCGCTCCAAGCGTTGATGATGATGCTAAAGAAGTGCTATCAGCCAAACAAAATGTTCGTGCATTAGAATGTGGCGATCTTAGCACTGCTCAACAATCACTAGACTTTAAACGAGTAACTGGTGGATTACTAGTGCAAGACAAAGATCTAGGCGTTATCACTGAAGACGACATCAAATGCGTCAGCGAAATCCAGCCTACGGCTGAACAAATTAAAGATTTATTATTCGCTTGGAAAGTGGCTAAAACGGTTAAATCAAATGCCATTGTTTACGTGAAAAATGAAATGACGATTGGTGTTGGTGCGGGGCAAATGTCTCGTGTTTACTCTGCCAAAATTGCAGGCATTAAAGCTGCTGATGAAGGCTTGGTAGTTGAAGGCTCAGTGATGGCATCAGATGCATTCTTCCCATTCCGTGATGGTATTGACGCGGCGGCACAAGCTGGCATTAAAGCCATTATCCAGCCAGGTGGTTCAATGCGTGATAATGAAGTGATTGAAGCAGCTAACGAACACGGCATTGCCATGGTGTTCACTGGCATGCGCCACTTTAAGCATTGAAAACTTCTTGAAAAACAACTTTAAGTCCTTTTCTTAACGTTGTTTCATCTTTGGCATAGTTAATACGAATACACTGATGTTGGTGTGGCCAGGCATCATCCATGCCAATAAAGAAGTTATGCCCGGGAATAATGTAAACGCCTTTGGCTTTTAGTTGTTGATACAACTCTTCTGAGGTTATTTCAAGTTCTGGAAACCAAATCCACATAAAAAAGGCGCCTTCGAGTTTGTGTAATTTAGCATTACTGTTGGCAAATATTTCATTGAATAACTTAACGGCAATATTGGCCTTAGCTTGATAATAAGGTTTGATCACATTGTTGGCAAGGGGGATTAACTCCTTATCTTTAATCATTCGTGTGAGTAGTGATGGACCAACACTATTGGGTGCTAACACCAAGATTCCATTCATTCTACTAATGGCCTCAATAGTATCATGACTGGCAATCACAATACCGGTTCTAAGCCCTGGCAAGCCAAGTTTGGACAACGACATACATAAAATTGTATTGGTATTCCAACTTAGGGATACGTCAGTATAAATGGCACCTGGAAATGGCTGACCATAAGCATTGTCAACAATGAGTGGAATATGGTTGGCTTGGGCGATGCTGTCTAGTTTTGCAAGCTCATCATCAGTAATCACATTGCCGGTTGGGTTGGTGGGGCGAGAGATACAAATAACACCAATATTTTCCCGCTTAAGTGTTTGTTTTAGTTGGTAAAAATCAATCTGATATTTAAATTGTTGATTGTCAAGCTTGTGAATTTTAGGTTTGACCGATACAAACATATTCGCTGATAGACCTTGGTCGGCATAACCAATATATTCAGGTGCAATCGGTAGTAATACTTTCTTTTTACTATCATCTGGCATCTCGCCAGCAAATAGATTAAACAATGAAAAGAAACTGCTTTGCGAGCCATTGGTAATGGCAATATTGCCTTCATCTAAATTCCAATCATAATGGTCATTCAGAATTTTAACCAAGGCTTGAATGAAGACCTCTGAGCCTTGTGGGCCATCGTAGTACCCTAGCATTTGATCAACTTCGTTATTATCAATCAATGCCTGAAGCTCACTCACAAAAATATTATGTGCCTCAGGTATCAGCGCTGGATTACCGCCACCGAGCATAATGATATTTTCATCATCGCTATGGTTCGCTTTGCCTAAATCATCCATCAACTGAGTAATGCCAGAATAGCGGGTGAATTTTTCACCAAATTTTGAATAGCCTTGATTCATGATTTTATTTTATGGCAAATACAATTATGTTTTATAAGTATAAATATATGCCACTATAGATTAAAATGATGCATCACTACAAACTTTCTCGACATGAGTATAGAAAAAATTACCGCCTTTCCAGAAATCACTTTCGCCGTTGTTGAGGGTGATGATCTTGTTTCCGTTACCCAAGGGTATTACGATATTGACAAGGTAACAGAACACATACAAACCTGTATTGGAATGGTTAGAAAATACGAAAAAATGGGTTATTATAATTTAGCCCAACCTGAGTTTATCAGTGAAGTGATCACCACTTTTACCAATTTAGAAGTCAGCAAAAAAGACGTTATTCGCGCGAATAATTTCATGGAAATTACGGGCTATGAATGTAATCGTGTGTGGCAACTGCCCGACCAAATGAAAGTACAAGCCTCACAAATGCTACATGGTTTCTACATTACTTATGACACGGAAAACTGGGAAGATTTTAGTATTGAACCCATTGAAGATGAGGCTTCAAGTTAAGAAAGAATCCTCACTCTGAATGATCTACCTTTGAGCTTGTCATTGCTGATTTTTTTCAGCGCTTGTTTAACCAATTCTGAGCTCACCGCCACATAAGACCAATTACTAGCAACAATAATCTTACCAATTTTGTCGCCAGGAATCCCACCCTTGCCGGTTAGCCCACCGACAATATCACCAGGACGTAATTTTTGTTTTTTACCACCATCGATTTTAAGCGTGGTCATCGCTGGTTTTTTAATCGGTTTATCAAGAAGACTGTCACTTGGAAGTGAGTCAGGCGTGATATCAAGTTGTAAAGCGTTGAGTTTGTGTGTTTCACGATCACCATATAATGTACAAGCAATACCACTACGCCCTGCTCTACCAGTACGGCCAATACGATGCACATGCACCTCTGGATCATGGGCAATGTTAAAGTTAATCACCATATCAAGTGAATCAATGTCTAGCCCGCGTGCAGCAACATCAGTTGCCACCAAAACAGAAATGCTTTTATTGGAAAAACGAATCAATGCCTGATCGCGTTCTCGTTGATCAAGATCTCCGTGAATGGCCAATGCGTAAAAGCCATAATAAATAAGCTCATCAGCCACGTCTTGAGTATCAATTTTGGTATTACAAAAAATCAAAGCAGAGTCTGGTTTGTATTTGGCTAGAAGCAAACGCAGTGCCATCATCCGCTCATCTGCACTGTTGGCTTCATAAAAATGTTGTTTAATAGTGGAATCTTCGTGAGTAGAAGGCGCTTCAACCATAGTCGGGCTTTGCATCACTCGCTCAGCAATACTGGCAATCCCGTCTGGAAAAGTGGCACTAAACAAAAGCGTTTGTCGATTGGATGGAATTTTTTCAATAATCTCATCAATGGTGTCTTGAAAGCCCATATCGAGCATACGATCTGCCTCATCCAATACCAACGTAGTAATATGATCTAACTTGAGCGTGCCTTTACGCAAGTGCTCTTCAATACGCCCTGGCGTACCAACAACAATATGTGTGCCATGCTCTAATGAGCCAATTTGCGGGCCAAACGGCGCACCACCACAAAGGGTTAAGACTTTAATATTATGAACCGCTCTAGCGAGTTTTCGAATCTCACTAGCAACTTGGTCTGCCAACTCACGTGTTGGGCATAAGACAATCGATTGTGCCTTAAAAGACTTAACGTTGAGTTTTTGCAATAAACCCAAACCAAAAGCTGCAGTCTTACCCGAGCCCGTTTTACCTTGGCCAATCACATCTTTGCCTGAAAGGATTGCCGGCAAACTTAGTGCCTGGATTGGGGTCATAGACTCGTAACCCAATGAACTCAAATTTTTTAATAAGTCGGGGTGTAAATCTAACGATGAAAAATCAGTTGTACTCAAAATAACTACCTTGAAAGAATAACTTTAAATGATATTAAAGCTGTGTATTTTACTTAAACATACTCATACTACACCTGATATAAACTCATAAATCAATTTATTAAACCAAAATAGTTGGATATTTATAGTTTAAACGGTGATAATAATAATTGTCTATTGTGTTTGTAGTTGACTATATCCCCTGAGCCGATAAATAAACATATAAGGAGATGAGATAGCTTACTATTGAGCAAGCCCGCCTAGAAGTGGGAAGCCTGCGGTAATCTTCGAACTTCCGCCTTGAGCCTTTTTGGTTCAGGTTTCTTTCAGCGCGGCACAATGGATCCTTCTTATTTTTAGCACTTCAGTTATAATTCATACCATGAAGACGCTTAGACAATCCATTCGCATCAAAAGACGATCAATCTCACCATCTGATCGAGAGAAATTTTCTAAGCAATTATTATCTCAAGTGCAAAAATTAGCAAATTTTAAGCAAGGACAAAAAATTGCCCTTTATTTGCCTAATGATGGAGAAATTGACACAAAATACATACAAAACTTCTTAAAAAATAGAGGCTTTAGTATCTATTTACCTATATTAGTCGGCAAAAGACTTAAATTTGCAAAAGTTGTTAAAAATTTCAGAAAAAATCGATATGGCATTGATGAGCCAGTCTCTACCCAGATTTTAAATGCCAATCAGCTCAATATACTCTTTATGCCACTGGTAGGCTTTGACTTATTCAAAAATCGCATTGGTATGGGGGGTGGGTTTTATGATCGCACCTTAAGTTTTAAAAAACGACAACAAAATTATAAAAATCCAAAACTTTATGGTCTAGCTTTTGATTGCCAAGAAGTGGCTAAGTTGAACGCTAAGCCTTGGGATGTTCCCCTCGATGCGGTGATTACACCGACTACAATTTACCGGTAGCGTGTTTTTGAAAAAACGACTTTAATGTCGAGTTTTCATTAATGAGATTCATGCCAAAACCACGTAACCATCGCAGTGGTTCGTTATTTTCTTTATAAATCCAGTTTAGCCCCGTCATGGTTTTTGCCATCAGTTCATTATCGAGTCGACGTGCTCTGGCATAAGCACGTAACACGCTATAATCACCTAATGGTTTCGATGAAGATTGTAACTGATCTGATAATTCACTAACATCTGAAAAACCTAAATTAACACCTTGCCCTGCAAGAGGGTGAATATTGTGCGCCGCATCACCAATTAAGGCAATATTTTCTTTAACGTAATCTTTGGCACTGCGCTCAATCAGTGGGAATGCTTGTACCTTATTCAACACTTCAAACTGGCCAAATCGATATTCCACACCAGCTGAGAGCCGGTCAGAAAAATCTTGAGAAGATAATAACAATAACTCATCAGCAAGAGTATTTTCAGCAGACCAAACGACTGAAGCTTCATTATCACTGAGTGGTAATAGTGCAATAATACTGTCGGATAAAAAACGTTGCCAAGTAGTGTTTTCAAAGCCCTTGTCTGAGTGAATATTACAAATAATGGCTTTTTGCTGGTAATTGGTCTCACTGAATTCAATTTGCATTAAATCACGAATGCGTGAACGTGCGCCATCAGCGCCAATTAATAAAGTACAGGACAGGGTTTGGTCGTTGTCCAATTGTAATTGATAGCCTTCATCCGTTTTATCGATACTATCGAGTTTAGCATTAATGAATTTAACCTTGGTATCGCTTAACGCTGCAAACATGGCTGACTGAATCGCATCGTTTTCAATAATGTGGCCTAAATGCGTTAAGTTGTCATCAGCTGCAGAAAAATCCAAACACCCGTGGGAATTTTGATCCCAAACTCTGGTTTGTGTAAACGCATGTTTACGTTTAATTAAATCCCAAACACCAAGCTTAGTCAGGAAAGCTTCAGAGGTTGGGGTAATAGCACTAACGCGTGTATGGAAGTCTTTATCCAGTTTTGGGTTAGGGTTGTTTGGCTCAATAATGGCAATCGATGCATTGGTTTTTTGTGCCATGCTCAAAGCAAAGGCCTGCCCCACCATGCCACCACCCACAATCACCACATCAAACTGGCTCATGATTCCCCTGCAATGGTCATTTGGTTAATCAGTACCGAGCCAACTTTTAGATTACTACGCTGATCAATATCTGTGCCTACGTGCTCAATACCCAACAGCATGTCTTTTAAATTACCAGCAATGGTGAGACCGGAAACAGGATATTGGATCTCGCCATTTTCTACCCAAAAACCTAAAGCGCCTCGTGAGTAATCACCCGTTGTTGCGTTTACACCTTGACCCATGAGCTCGGTTACTACCAAACCCTTGCCCATGGTTTTAATCATTGCATCCAAGCCGCCATCAAAATTAGCAGTGACGTTCACATTGTTAGTGCCGCCCGCATTAGCAGTGGTTTTAAGGCAAAGTTGATTGGCTGAATATTGCCCCATCACATAGCTTTTAACCCGCCCATTTTCAACAAAATATTGTTCGCGTTTAAGCACGCCGTCACTATCAAAAGCCTTAGCGCCTAATGTCTTTTTTGCAAAGGGCTGCTCAAATAAGCTTAAGCTTTCTGGAATGACAATCTTGTCAATACTGTTTAATAAAAAAGTTGATTTTTTATATTGTCTTGAACCACCTAAAGCGCCTAATAATTGGGCAAATAACCCGCCTGATAAACGCGATGTAAAGATCACTGGGCATTTTTGTGATGCAAGTGATTGTGCACCCAATTTTTGTTGTGCTAATAGCGCAGCCTTCATACCTACTTGTTGTGGTGATTCTAAGTCATTCGCATCAAGTGCTGTGGTGTATTCATAGGCCGTTTGCATGTCGTCGTCACGCTTTGCAATTAAAGAGCAATTAAGTGAATGGCGTGTGCTACTTTGCGTGGCGATAAGACCGTTAGAATTAGCGTACAAACCTTCGCCTTGAAAACTAGAAACTTCCGCACCTTCTGAATTATCAATTTCATTTTGTTCTAAGGCGATTTCTTCACAGGCTTTAGCTAAATCAATACTGTGTTGTGCGTCTAAATCCCATGGGTGGTAAAGATCTAAATCAGGCACATCAAAGGCCATTAGGTCTTTCGGTGCCAAACCATTAAAAGGATCTTCTTGAGTGTACTTTGCAATAAAACAGGCAGATTCAATGGTTTTGTTTAAACTATCTTTACTTAGGTCAACGCTCGACGCGTGGCCTTTCTTTTGACCTATATAGACATTAATTTCAAAATTTTTGTCTAGGTGGTATTGTAGTGTTTCTACCTCACCTAATCTGACTGCAGTTGATACGCCAGAGCTTGAGCCAAGTGATATTTCATAATCACTGACTTTGTATTGCTTTAACAAATCAATGGCTAGTTGTGCGGTTTGTTCTAAAGATGGCATAGGTGGAATTATACTAAGTAATCTAAATCAGTTGGCTGTGGAAATTCAGTTGTTTGCTGTGAATGTTGAAAATCAACTACTAACGATTTTGCCGGCATCCATAAAGCCCAAACACCTAGGGTAATAATTAACCCACCAGAGAATTTTCTCACTAATGGTTTTTTAATGGCTTCGCTCAGCTTTGAAGAAAACCCTGCCATTAATAACAAACTAGGCAATGTACCCAATCCAAAAGCCAACATGATTGATCCGCCTTGAATAGCAGAACCTGACAATATCGCAAAACTCAATGCACCATAGACTAAACCACAAGGAATACCGCCCCAAAATAATCCCACTAAAAAAGCACTTTTCAAACTGGTGACCGGTAAGAATTTTTGACTAATCGGCTGCAACTTTGTCCACAGCTTGGCGCCCATTTTTTCCAGTAATTGTATGCCTGCATACCAATTAGCAATGTACAAACCCACCAATACCATTAACACACCTGAGAAAATCCTTAGCACATGATCAAGTGCACTCATCTTTAACGTATTTACAAGTAACTCGCCAGCCAAGCCAAACAATGCACCCATTAAGATATAGCTAAGGATTCGACCGGTATTGTAATTAAGATGATATAGCGAAGTTTGCTTAGCATTAGATCTGAGCTCTGCCGGCAAGGCTGAAGTCAACAAGGCAACCACACCACCACACATGCTTAGACAATGTACACCGCCTAACAAGCCCATCAAAAAAACAATGGTTAAGGTGTCCATTATTTGTTGTTGATTTTAGTGACTTCTAATAAATGCAGTCTGCGAGAGTCAGTTTTAAGCACTTTGAAATTAAACCCTTGTAAATCGATTTCGC
>QOAB01000045.1 GCA_003978285.1 Candidatus Thioglobus sp. | reverse complement strand
TTTCTGCTAAGTCTTTAGCTTGCTTCTCTTTTTGAGTTTTGGCTTTGAGTTGGTTAATTTTTCTTTGTTTTTGATAGCGCTCATCTTCCAAAACTCTTAAGCGTTTCTCTTCGCGCTGAATTTTTAAGATTTTCTGTTTTTGAATATCGACCAGACGTTGTTTTTCTTTTTTGATTTCAGTCAAATCAACTGTTACTGCTTTAGGGATAGTTCTAGAGGCCGCTTTTTTAGGGTCTTCCTTTGGAATTTCCCAACGCTGTACGTTAGAGAAAAACAATCCAATCACTAAAATAAGGTGGAATACCACAGCCACCCAAAAAGCAATCGGATGACTTTTAGCGATTTCAGGCAGTTTAATTTTTTTAATAAAATCTGTCTTCATACTACTTAGCATCTGGTGATTCGGTTACGATACCCACCTTCTCAACCCCATTTTTTTGCAAGAAAGACATGAGCGAAATTACCGAGCCATAAGCCACTTCTCGATCGCCTCGAACAAAGACTTTCATTTGTGGGAAAACTTGCAATCTGGCCTGTACGCGTGCAGCAATTCTGCCCAATGAAAGGCGCTCGCCCGAACTCACTTCAGCCCCCTCGTCAGCCATTGAATTAATAAAATATTCACCCGCTCGATTAATAGTAATAATGGTAGGCTGTTGTTCAGTAAAGTCAACCATCTGCGCTTCAGCAGCAGGCAAGTCAACATCAATGCCTTGTTCGATGATCGGCGTGGTCATCATAAAGATAACCAAGAGCACTAACATCACATCAATATAAGGCACAATATTGATTTGCGCATCGATATTCGGTCTAATGCGTTTTGGTAATTCAATCATTATTAATTACTGTTGTCTTTGGAAAATAACAAACAATTCCTCAATAAAAGCGGTGTATTTATTGTTAATTGCCTCCACTTGAGAAACCAAGCGATTGTAGAAAATGGTAGCTGGAATCGCAGCAAATAAACCAAATGCTGTTGCAATCAAAGCTTCAGCAATACCAGGTGCAACAATAGCAATGGTTGCTTGCTTAACGGATGCCAAACCAATAAAAGAATGCATAATCCCCCAAACAGTACCAAATAAACCAATGTACGGACTAGAAGATGCAATCATTGCTAACACGCTTAATCCGCCATCTAGACGATCAATTTCATTGTTAGATGTGGTATTCATTGAGCGATAAGCACGTTCAGAATTCATGATTAATGCTTGATTAGAGGTTGATTTTGAGTGGATAAACTCACCATAACCAGAGCCAAAGATATGCTCCATGGGTGTGCGATCAGAAACAATTTTCGGGATTTGAGTGTGTAATTTTTCAAGATCCGTGTCCGCTAAAAAATGATGATGAAAAACTTTAACATCTCTCTTGGCGTCCATTAAAGTTTTCTTTTTTGATAAGATTAACGTCCAAGAGTAAATACTCATTAATACCAAGATAAACATAACTACTTGCACCACAAAGCCAGCGCTCAGAATTAGGCTGATAATTGACAAACTGTTATCCATTTATTTTCTCCAAAATGATCGGTGGAATACCGCAAGGTTTAAAACTATCGGCATGTAAACATGCCACAGTTATTTGTGCTTCAAATAATACCTTATTTTGCTTTGAAGGCGTTATTTTCTGTGAAAAAACCAAACTAGCATGACCAACTTTTTGGATTGAAGTTTGCACATTCAACAAATCATTAAATTTAGCTGGTGAATGATAATCCGCATTGATTGATCTTACTGCAAAAATCACATTATGCGTTTCGACTAAATCATCTTGCTCAAAACCTAGGTCTCGAAGAAATTCAGACCGTCCTCTTTCGATAAATTTTAGATAGTTAGCATAATAAACCACGCCACCACTATCTGTGTCTTCATAATAAACTCGAACTGAGAGATTTTTACTATTTTGATAGGTGCTCATAATGAAGCAAAACTCTTTTTACTCATTAAAACAGATCTTTTGTATTGGCAGGATTAGTCAAGCCTAAATGCGAGTAAGCTAAATCTGTTGCACTACGACCACGCGGTGTTCGCATGATAAAGCCTTGTTGAATTAAATAAGGCTCTACCATGTCTTCTAGCGTGCCTCGATCTTCACCAATAGCAGTTGAAAGTGTATCTAGACCCACCGGCCCACCTGAAAATTTTTGAGTCATGATCGATAGATAATCTCGATCCAATTGCTCTAATCCGCGCTCATCCACTTTAAGTGTAATCAAAGCTTCACGGGCAAGTTGCTGATGAATCACGCCATCGGTTTTCACATCGGCAAAATCGCGCACTCGGCGCAATAAGCGATTAGCAATTCTTGGTGTACCGCGTGAACGTTTGGCAATTTCAAGTGCGCCAGTTGTTTCAATTTGAATACCTAGAATATCAGCCGAACGCTGGACAATTTTTTGTAAATCTTTTACTTTGTAAAATTGTAAGCGTTGCACAATACCAAATCGATCGCGCAGTGGTGAAGTTAGCATGCCGGCACGCGTGGTGGCGCCAATCAATGTAAATGGTGGTAGCTCTAACTGTACAGAGTGTGCCGCTACACCCTCACCCACCATAATATCAAGCTTAAAATCCTCCAAAGCTGGGTAGAGAATCTCCTCAACAACAGGATTAAGACGATGGATTTCATCAATAAATAAAATATCGTACGGCTCAAGTTTGGTCAGGATAGCGGCTAAGTCGCCAGAGCGTTCTAACACTGGGCCGGAAGTTTGCTTTAATCCAGCACCCATTTGATTGGCAATCACGTTAGCCAAGGTGGTCTTACCCAAGCCAGGAGGGCCGTAAATTAATGAATGATCTAATGCATCACCACGCTTTTTAGCGGCTTTAATAAATAATGCCATTTGCGATTTAACGTCATCTTGACCAATATATTCACTAAAGGAATCTGGACGTACCGACGTCATGACAATGTCTTCGCTGCCTTGATCTTGTCCACCTACTAGAGAGTCTTGTTCTATCATACGAGATTGTAGAAATTTTCTATTATTTTAACTCATTAACCTCGCCAATCAATAGCTTGATTTTAATTGCCTTTGTTAAATGATTAAGACGCACAATCCTAGGATAATTAACCTCATTAATTTGCTGATAACTGGTGATGTTTACATGCCATTCATGATTGATAGATTGTTTATGCTGAAACAAAATAGGCGCTAACTTTTGAATTGGAAAATACCAGCCAAATTCGTTAATCATCCATTGTTTTAAATTAGACTCAATTTTCTTACCATCCACCCATAAGCCTTGAGCATTTGATTTAACACTAGCCTGCCCTAGCCCGAGTGAAGCACTGAGTGTGAGTGTGTAATCTTGATTTTTAGCCTTAATGACAAACCCAACGGTTTGATTGCGTTCATTCGTTGATACGCCCACCCTACCTTGTGCTTGCCATTGTGCGGGGATTACTAATGATGGAATGGATTTTACAGGCTTGCTTTCAAGCGTGGTACAGCCCTGTAAAAACCACCCAAATAATAATATTACCATCCATTTCATAGGGTGTTCATTCTAACATCGACTATGGCTCTCATTGTATAATCAAGCGTTTGTTTGAGTTTGTTTATTAATTCTTTTATGCCGCATATTGCAATTCTAAGTGTTAACCACCAACTTGCGCCGGTCGAAGTGCGAGAGAAAGTAGCGTTTGCATCTAACGAACTAAACAATGCATTAGAGCAATTTAAAAATACCAATGGTGTTGAAGCTTGTGCCATTCTCTCTACCTGTAATCGTTCGGAAGTTTATGCCATTATCAGTACCGATAATGCACAGGAAATACTCAGTGAGTATTTAGCTAACACTCATCATATTAAGCGCTCAGAACTTGACCCTTATTTAAGTTATTTTGAAAACGACGATGCTGTTAAACATATTTGCCATGTGGCAACTGGATTAGATTCTTTAGTCTTGGGTGAGCCGCAAATCTTAGGTCAACTCAAAGACGCTTACCACGCTGCCAAAGAGGTAGGCACACTCAATAAATTACTAGAAAAACTATTTCAACATGCTTTTTCAACCGCTAAAAAGGTTAGAACTGATACAGAAATTGGGTCTTCCCCTGTTTCTGTGGCTTATTGCGCTGTTAAGCTTAGTGAGAAAATTTTTGCCGATTTGGCCGAACAAACAGTCATGCTGATTGGTGCAGGTGAAATGATCGAGTTATGCGCACAACACCTAAATCAAAAAGGTGTTAACAATATGATTGTCGCCAATAGAACGGTTGAAAATGCAGAAAAAATCGCCTCACTTTACGGCGCTAGAGCAGTCAGCCTCAAGCAGTTTTCTAACTTGCTTCACGAAGCGGATATTATTATTTCTTCTACTGCCGCCTCTGTACCCATTATCGGCAAGGGCTTGGTTGAAACTGCTCTCAAGATACGCAAGCATAAACCCATGTTTATGTTGGATATTGCCATTCCAAGAGATATTGAGCCTGAAGTTGCCCAACTAGATGACGTGTTTTTATACACGGTGGATGATCTTCAACAAGTGGTAAGTGATAACATCGACTCTCGACAAAGAGAAAAAACACTGGCTGAAGAAATCATTATTGGTCAAAACAAAAAATTTGACGACTGGCTGGCTACATTACCCCACGAGCAGATTGTGCAAGCTTACCGTCAAAATGCCTATCAAATTAAAGAGATGGCAGTTGAAGCGGCGCTCAAAAAACTCAAAAATGGTGGGGATTCGGCAGCAATTATTAGTCAATTAGCGGATCAGTTGACCAATAAACTTTTGCATACGCCTTTTGGCAATATTAAACAAGCTTCTACTGAGCAACTCAATCAGTGTGAAGGGTGCATCCCTAAAAATAAAACTAAAGAATCATGAATTCTTCTATTCTAACCAAGCTTGAACAACTATCCATGCGTCTAGAAGAAGTGGGCGCCATGCTGTCTGACCCTGCAGTGGCATCAGATCAAAACAAATTCCGTGAACTTTCTATTGAGTATTCACAACTAACGCCAGTTAATGAGCAATTTTCTCAATACTTAGCCACACAAGCAGATATCGAAGCGGCTGAAGCCATGCTACTAGAAGATGATGATGAAATGCGTGCCATGGCCAAAGAAGAAATATCAGAAGGCAAAACCAAATTAGAACAGCTCGATTTAGAACTTAAAAAAGCTCTACTACCTAAAGATCCAAATGACTCTCGCAACATTATTATTGAGATTAGAGCAGGTACTGGTGGCGATGAGGCATCAATCTTCTCGGGTGACTTGTTTAGAATGTATTCTCGCTATGTTGAAAAACAAAAATGGCAAATAGAGGTGATGAGCTCTAACGTTGGTGACCACGGCGGCTTTAAAGAAGTTATTGCTCGTATTAGTGGTGATAACGTTTATGCAAAACTCAAATTTGAATCTGGTGCGCACCGTGTACAACGTGTACCAGAAACCGAATCTCAAGGCCGCGTACATACTTCGGCTTGTACAGTGGCCATTATGCCTGAGGTTGAAAATATTGAAGAAGTTAACATTAACATGAGTGATGTTCGTGTTGACACCTTTAGAGCTAGTGGTGCTGGTGGTCAGCATGTGAATAAAACCGATTCTGCTGTGCGTGTGACCCACATTCCAACAGGCACAGTAGTTGAGTGCCAAGATGGACGCTCACAACACAAAAACAAAGCGCAAGCAATGTCAGTATTAGCCTCTAGAATCCTTGATGCACAGCAACAAGTTCAACACAAAGAACAAGCATCGACACGTAAAGAGTTAATCGGAAGTGGCGACCGTTCACAACGCATACGCACCTATAACTATCCACAAGGACGTATTACCGATCATCGTATCAATTTAACGCTATACAAATTAGCTGAAATTATGGAAGGTGATTTAGAATCGATTATTGAGCCTTTAATTGTTGAACAGCAAACCAACCAACTCACAGAACTAAACGATGCTCTAGCTTAAATTTTTAGGCGCTATCAGCTGAGAGAGCACAAATAAAATACCAAGTGAAATAACAATGGCAGGCCCTGTGGCCACATCGTAATACATGGATCCACTCAAGCCAATAATAACCGCTGCCATTGAAATAAAAATCGACTGAAATACCATTTGACTAGGTGTGCGTGCAAATACTCTGGCAATCGCAGGTGGAATAATCAACAATGAAGTAATGAGTAACACGCCTACAATTTGCACCGAAACTGATACCGCTAATGCAATCATCAGCATAAACAGTAGTTGATAAAACATATGTTTAAGACCCTCTGCTTTGGCTAATTCTTCATTTAAAGTTAACAATAATAAACGCTGCCAGAAAATAGACATTAGTACCACAATAACAACCAATACTGCATACACCCAAATAATATCATCCCGAGTGATGGATAAAATATCGCCAAACAGTAAGGAGAAATAATCAGTATTAGCACCGCCGACTAGTGCGAGTACAACAATACCTAACGAAAGTGCAATATGAGAAAAAATACCTAAAATAGCATCATTCGACAAAAATTGTCGTTCTTGTAAAGTTACAATCAAGAAGGCAAAAATTGCGCCTACGATAATCAAGCCAAAATGAATACCCAACCCGCTGGCTAAACCGAGTGACACACCTAATAATGCACTGTGTGAAATCGACTCGGAAAAGTAACTCATACGTTTCCAAATCACAAAGCAGCCGAGTGAGCCGGCAATAATAGAAATACCTATAGCTGCTAAGACCGCCCTAAGAATAAAATCTTCCATCTAAATTAAAGTCAGCGCTACTGACAATTTTTGCACAAACCGTATAAATATAAACAATGATCCGTTAACTGATAGCCGTATTTTTTAGCCACGTCGTGCTGATGCTGCTCAATAACATCGTCTGCAAACTCATCAATCTTGCCACATTTGACACAAACTAAATGATCATGATGCTCAGAATTGGATAGCTCAAACACTGATTGGCCGTTATCAAAGTTAAGTTTATTAACCATGCCAGACTCTTCAAACTGGGTAAGTACACGGTAAATCGTTGCTACACCGACTTCTTCACCCTGCATAATTAAGGCACGATAAATATCTTCGGCGCTCATGTGGTGGTCTTCACTGGTTTCTAAAATTTCTAAAATTTTAAGTCGTGGCAGTGTAACTTTAAGGCCTGCACTTTTTAAATCTTGAGCATCCATATCTAAATCCTTGATGTAAAATCAACTAATAACTTCTAATCATTTTAAATCAAAAAACCAGCCAATGAATAAATTAACTTTGATTGTGTTCTCACTACCCTTCTTATCTGCATGTTCACCTTCAATGCCAGAACTACCAGATTTACCAAGCTTACCTAGCATGTCGGATATTATTCCCACACCTTATAAGGCTGATATTTACCAAGGTTCAGTATTAGAGCGCTTTAAAATCAATCAGCTTAAAGTTGGCATGTCTAAAGCACAAGTGCAAGACCTGATTGGCTCACCTAGTGTGATTGATCCCTTTCATAACAACCAATGGGATTACATCAACTACTCCACCCCTGGCACAGGAAGCATTGTTCATTATCGATTAACCCTTGCTTTTGATAACACCACCCTTACCAAGATCAACACCACAGGTATTGATTCTTTGCCACAACTTACCGATGCGGAAAAAGCCCTAGAAGGCAAACGCATTGCTGAGGAAAAAGCCATAGCAGAAGCGGCAGCTAAAGCTAAGGCAGAAGCTCAAAGAATCGCCAAAGAAAAAGCAATCGCTGCAGCCAAAGCTAAGGCAGAAGCCGAACAGCTGGCTAAAGAAAAGGCAGCAGCCCAAGCCAAAGCATTAGAAGCTAAGCGCATTGCTGAGGAAAAAGCTAAGGTAGAGGCGGCAGCAGAAGTAGCAGCCAAAGCAAAAGCAGAAGCCAAGAGAATTGCTAAAGAAAAAGCAGCAGCAGAGGCCAAAGCTTTAGAAGTTAAGCGCATTGCTGAGGAAAAAGCTAAGGCAGAGGCGGCAGCAGAAGCTAAGCGCATTGAAGAAGCAAATAGACCTTGGTACAAATTCTGGTAGACAACCGAGCGAATACTGTGTCATCACTCAATGTCAACAACCTAAATTGTCAACGAGGTTATAACCAGCTCTTTAGTGAACTGTCCTTTGAGGTTCATTCTGGTGATATTTTACGTATTACTGGCACCAATGGCAGTGGTAAAACTTCCCTTTTAAAAATCTTGGCTGGTCTTAATGCACCTGAAGAAGGTGAAATTACGCTTGATAAGCACTCAGTCAAATCAGACAAATACCAAAGTGAGGTCTTTTACTTGGGTCATTTGTCTGCACTGAGCGCTGAACTGACGAGTATTGAAAATCTTGAATTCTTAACTGGGCTTAATAAATCCATTGATCAACACTTATTGGTTGAAGCACTAGAACAAGTTGGCCTTAAGGGTTATGAAGATGAGCACTGTGCTAAGCTCTCAGCTGGCCAAAAACGCCGTGTTATCCTCGCCGGACTGTTTGTGTCAAATGCCAAAATTTGGTTATTAGATGAACCCTTCACAGCACTCGACCCCCACGGCGTAAAAATTGTAGAAGAGCGCATTAGTAAACACTGCGTACAAGGCGGACTTTGCTTGTTTACCACGCATCAAGATTCTGCATTGCCTGACCAAAAGGTGTTGGCATTATGAATATCTATCTACAAACACTCAAGCGTGATTTACGTGTGGCGATTCGCAATCCGTCAAGTGTACTTAATCCGTTGTTATTTTTTGTAATTTCAGTGTCTTTATTTCCACTGGCAATTAGCCCAGAGGCCGCAACACTTTCACAAATTGCCGCAGGTATTATTTGGGTGGCAAGTATGTTGGCGGTATTACTCTCGTTAAACGCTTTGTTTCATCATGATTTTGAAAACGGTGTGTTAGAGCAAATGGTGATTTCTCATCATTCACTGCCCTTGCTTATTTTGTCTAAGATTACTGCTCATTGGATCTTAACTGGTATTCCGATTATCTTATTGTCCCCCCTATTAGGGTTGTTCTTATTTCTAGATGGAGAAAGCGTTAAAGTATTAATGCTAACACTATTGTTAGCTACGCCCAGTTTGAGTTTGATTGGCGCTATTGGCGCTTCACTGATTGTTGGTATTAAAAACTCAGGCATGTTGTTGTCATTATTAATCTTACCTTTGTACATCCCCATACTGATCTTCGCCTCAAGTGCCGTTTCTCAAGCACAATTTGGCTTAGACATCACTGGTCAGTTGTATTTCTTAGCAACCATTTTAGTCGTTAGTATTATGGCTACCCCATTCGTTAGTGCGCTTGCGCTGAAAATAAGTTTAGAATGAACTTTACTTTATAAAATTCTTCATTATAATTCCAACCACACGCTGATTTGTCCCGATTGCTAGCGTTACTACCCAGAGTAGTTAAATTAAGCTAAAGCAGGCGTTCTTCTTAATTGAAAACCCTTCTTGACAAGGGTTTTTT
>QOAB01000081.1 GCA_003978285.1 Candidatus Thioglobus sp. | reverse complement strand
AGATAGTAAAATGCCACTAAATTACACATCATCAGTTGGTCGATTATTTGATGCGGTAGCCTATGTGCTTGGCATATGTAATCAACAGATTAGTTACGAGGCGCAAGCAGCGATTGAGCTAGAAAATTTAGCTAATGACTGCCTACAACCTGATCAACATCGAGCTTATGATTTTGAGTTGGAGCTAATCTCTGGTCACTATATCATTCACACTGATAAGCTGTGGGCGGCAATTCTTGAAGACCTTAATAGTAATTTAGATAGGGCAGATATTGCTTATAAGTTCCATCATTCTCTAGGTAAACTATTAGTTAAATCTGTATTGAAACTTAGACAAGAGCACTCTTTCGATATTGTTGTGTTATCAGGCGGCGTGTTTAACAATAAGTTACTATTAGAATTAACTCAAGGCTTATTTGATAAGATAAACAATATGACACTATTGATTCCATCACAGATACCTTTGGGTGATGGGGGGATTAGCCTAGGACAGGCTGCAGTTTGCGCAGCAAAGGAGAAAAAATATGGAAAATGAAAAAACACTATCAAGCTTGTATCCATTCTTAGATAAAGATAATACTACTAGTCCAGATTTGTTGGAATCACTCAACAAGAAAGTAGAGGATAGTATCAATGCTAAGCAGATTTTTTTTCAAAAGAATGCTGATAAAATTATTCAAGCCGCACAAATAATTGCTAAGTGCTATCAGCAAGACGGACATATGTTTGCAATGGGTAATGGCGGTTCATCTTGTGATGCAGCGCATATTACTACTGAATTTATGCATCCAATAACGACTGGCAGGAAGGCGCTAGGGGTTACTAATTTGACTGCCGATATCTCTACTATGACCGCAGTCGCCAATGATGTTGGTATCGATCATGTTTTCCTACGACAACTGATTTGTTTGGGAAGAAAAAATGATGTGCTGATCGGATTCTCTACTAGTGGTAATTCAGCAAACTTAATTCAGGCTTTCTCTCAGGCTAAGGAGATGGGTTTGTATACAATTGGATTTTCTGGTCAAACAGGCGGTGAGATGGCTAAATGCGGTTCTGTTGATCTCTGTCTGACTGTTGAAACAGATAGTATTCATCGAGTTCAAGAGTCTCACCTAACTACCTATCATATCCTGTGGGATTTAGTGCATAGCATACTTTAATATTCTCATATAAAATTCACCTGGATGGTGAAAGAAAATCCAAATTATTTTCAGAATTTATTAATTACCATAGTCAGTGAATATCTTATCCAATATGTCTAGAATGGTGTATTTTGCTCCTTTTATTAAATAGAACTAGCATTCAATTTAGGTTTATAATCTTTCGAGAATTTAAAATTAACTTAAAACAATAACTTTATCTTGGGGGATAACAATGAAAAAAATTCAAATGAATGCCTTAGCGCTAACCTTTTTTGTAAGTGCAACACAGGTGGCAGTAGCCGAGTCCAATGTAGTACGGCTTGGTGCAGTACCAGTACCACCGATGGGTGCACTGTATATTGGACTTGAAAAAAATTACTTTGCAGATCAAGGTATTGACATTGAGTTAACCAAGACTCCGTTAGGTCCAACCCTAATGTCACAGTTAATCGGTGGAAATTTGGATGTTGTTGGTCTTGGTATCGGCGCTGGATTCTTTAATGCTGTGAAAAAGGGTGCTCCTATCAAAATTGTTGCCCCAATGGGTGGTAATCCATCTCAACCTGGAGTTCAAGTGGGTACTTCCGCAGCTAGCTTAATGGTACGCACTGACTTGTTAGCAAGCGGTGAAGTTAAAAGTGAAGCTGACTTAAAAGGCAAGACATGTGCCATTAATGCTTTAGGTGTATTGACCGAATACATCATGACTGAAGAATTAGCTCGCGGCGGGTTAACGATTAGTGATATTAAACTGAAGACTATGCCATTTCCACAAATCGCAGCGGCATTAAAGAGTAAAGCATTGGATTGTGGATTACTACCGCCAGCATTAACAGTCAAAGTCATGAAACAAAAAGTGGCCAAGCGTTTACATAAAGATTATGAGCTCGGTATGCAAGGTCTAGTGATTATCTATAACACTAAATGGGCAAAGGCCAATCCAGAAACTGCGAACAAGTTCATGGCAGGTTACCTCATGGCGGTACGCGATCTCCAGACAGACAATGGATGGCGTAACGACAAGAACATTGCGATTCTTGCTAAGCACATAAAAATGCCTAAAAAAATCATGAAAAAGATCAATCAACAGTGGATTGATATTGCAACATTAAAGGTCAATAAAGAGAACCTGATGAAGCAACAGAATTACTATGTTGATCACAGTAAAGCAGTGAAATTCAAAAAGCCATTACCTTTTTCAGCGATTGTTGATGAAAGTTATGCTGATCATGCGGTAGCGAACGCAGAGGTAGCTGCTGCTGCAACTAAGATATTGCAAGATAAACGTATTGCTGATAAGAAGGCTAAAGCACAGGCTGAGGTAAAACGTATTGCTGATGAGAAGACTAAAGCAGAAGCTGAGGCTCAGGCTGAGGAAAAACGTATCAAAGATGCTAACAAACCTTGGTATCAATTTTGGATTGATCTTTTTAAATAACACCAACCATGGTGTTATCACTTAAGATTAACAATTTAAGCTGTCAAAGAGTTAGTTACAATTTCTTTGGCAATTTATCCTCTCAATAGGGTTTAGTATTCTCTTATGAAAACGGATCATGCCATAGCGGGATCGATCAAGGACGTACAAACCCCCTATACTAAAACACATATTGACATACGTGGCCTAGGCAAGACATTTGAGGCTTCAATGGAGTCTATAGTGGTATTGCAGGATCTCAATCTAGCCATCAAAAAAGGTGAGTTTGTTAGTGTTTTAGGCTCAAGTGGTTGTGGTAAATCAACACTACTGAGGATCGTTGCTGGTATAGATAAACCGACTACTGGCCAGGTTGTGTTTGATCCACCTGCCAAATCTAAACAGCACTGCGCCATGGTGTTTCAAAGTCATTCGCTATTTCCATGGCGTACTGCATTAGGTAATGTTACTTTTGGTTTGGAGCAATCTGGTTATCCACGTGCGGAAGCGGAGCAGATCGGCAAGTCATGGTTAAAACGAGTCGGACTTGAGAAATTCTACGATTACTACCCTCATCAACTATCCGGTGGTATGCAACAACGCGTGGGTTTAGCGAGGGCTTTCGCCTATGATGCTGATATTATGTTAATGGACGAGCCCTTTTCATCCGTTGATGCACTAACGCGTCGTAGCCTCCAAGATTTACTTATCAATCTGAGTGAGCGCTTCCAAAAAACAGTACTCTATATTACCCACAGTGTTGATGAAGCAATCTTGCTGTCAGATCGTATCGCGATGCTTTCACATCGAACGGGTCATATTAGCACGATTCACCCGGTTGACTTACCTAGACCAAGGTCACGACAGCTTGAGGCTGAGCCAGATGCTAATGCTAGCTCACTGAAACACGAACTCTGGAACGAAATAATGAGTCAGCAGCCAGAGCTTTCCGATCACGAAGTAGAATTACCTACTGCCACACACTTGAATAACAATAAAGGTAATACATCTATTTGGCAGGCTTTATGGTTTCCCTTTTCATTACTCCTTGTGTGGGAAGTCTTATCCAGTTTAGAGATACTCGATCCACTATTTTTTCCGCGGCCCAGCCATCAATTCATGATGTTGATAGAGCAGTTGATTCAAGGAGAGTTGATACAACACTCGCTGGCAACCTTGACAAGAATGTCAGTTACATTCATTTTATCGATTATTATTGGTGGCGGTGTTGGTCTGGCGATGGGGTTGTCACGTCCAATTCGAACCTCACTTTATCCAACTGTTGCTGCGCTATATCCAATCCCAAAAATTGTCATTTTGCCTTTCTGTATGTTGATTTTTGGTATTGGTTACACATCATTGATTGCCATTGGCGTAATTGCCGCTAGTTTTTTGGTTTTGATGAATACCTTTGCGGGAGTGATGAATGTGGCGCCAGAAATCATAATGGCGGGCAAGGTTTATGGTGCCAATAAAATACAGCTAATATTAAAGGTGATACTACCAGCCGCATTACCATTTATTTTCGTTGGCATACGCTTAGGCATGGGTATGGCGCTGGCAGTCATGGTTGCCTCTGAATTTATTGCGGCTGATAACGGTCTCGGATATGTTGTGTGGACGTCCTGGCAAATCCTCGATATGGATGCAATGTATCCTGCGATTATTGTAGTAACCTTTATAGGTATATTATTTCATCATGGTATGAAATGGCTAGAGAAAAAGTATTTACCGTGGCAAATGGAGCGTGATTAAATTTTTAAAAATACAGCAACAAAAATATTAATTTTGGAGATTCTAAAGTGAGCTGTTTTAATAAATTTTCAACAATAATATTCATCGTAGCAACCAGCTTGCTCATGAGTTTAGCGCCAATCGCTAATGCCGATGATGGATATAAGATGATAATTCAGATTAGTAGCTCAGACGAAAATTCTCACAGGCGGACTCTAAAGCAGGTTGGTTGGATAATGGACGAATTTAAATTTGAAGAGCTTAATGATCATGTGACACTAGAGGTGGTTGCTATTGGGCCTGCATTTAGCATACTAGCTAAAGAAGGTAAATTTGCCAAATCGGTAACGAAACTGATGAAACGAAGCGTGATATTCACTGCTGATGACAGCATTCAGAAAATGATGCAGATGCATGGGTTACCTGACGATTTAGTGGACGGCGTACAGCATGTTAAAGTTGGCCCAGCTCACATCGTAAAGCGTCAAATGCAGGGATATAAGTACCTAGCGTTATTCTTTTAATAATTTAAAAGAATAATTCTTTCAAGATATTTTCATGTTATGATTTATCAAACATTCACGTTAGGGTAATGTTTATGTTTATGTTTATGTTTATGTTGTTAAATTTTGGTAATGAAATATTTAGTCGATGTTAAGATTTTAAGGAATGAAAGAGCAAGGTTAAACTAGTATTAATAACAATTGAGGAGAGATAAAATGAGTCACCATAATAAAATTATAAAAATATTATTTTCAGCAACTCTATACTTAATGATTTCGGGAGTATCGCAAGCTGGAACATGGTCATGGCTAGGATCTGATAAGGTTGTCGTAGTTGGAGTTAACAGCGACCCGGGACATTTTAATCCAGCAATCACAACGGGAAAAAATGTTCACGTTGTTGCTGACTCCATGTTCAATGGCCTGGTGGCACTCGACAGAAAATTATCGCCCATACCTGATTTGGCTGAAAGCTGGACGGTCGATAAAGACAGTAAAGTATATACATTCAAATTGGTACAGAACGCACTCTGGCACGATGGCACACCTTTCACATCTGCAGACGTCAAGTTCACCTTCGAGAACATCTTATTGAAGTATCATTCTAGAACCAAATCTGGTCTTGGTTCAGTTATCGAGTCTATTGATACTCCAGATGCACACACTGTTGTATTTCGGATGAAGAATCCCTATGGACCTCTCCTCCAGCGTCTCGATGTAACTGAAGCGCCTATACTACCTAAACATATTTTCCTAACGGGTGGTGATCCTAATAAGCATTCAGCCAATCTTAAGCCTATTGGTACCGGTCCATTTATGCTGGACTCTTATAAACGAGGAGATACGATCACACTCAAGCGTAATCCAAACTATTTCAAGCCTGGACTACCTAAACTTGATCGTCTTGTTTTTCGTGTTATTCCCGATTCTTCATCTCGATTGATTGCGATGGAAAAGGGTGAGATTGACTTGTTAAGTCGTATTCCCGGCAAAGATATCGCACGATTACAGAAAAAAGGAGGTTTTACTTTGGACGGAAGTTCGACAGGTCCAGGTGGTGGTAATTGCATCGTCTCATGGACATTTAATCTTGATAACAAGAATTTGAAAAATAATAAGGTGCGTAAGGCAATTGCACATGCAACTGATCGTGCACGTATAGTTGATCAAGTGCTTTTTGGTTGGGGTAAAGTTCCAAAGGCGCCAATTTCCAGCGCCATAACCTGGGCCCATTCGCCTGGAAGTTTGGCTGAATACGACTACAATACATCTAAAGCGATTGAGCTTCTAGAATCTGCCGGATTTACAAAAAATTCTGATGGTATTCGCTTAGAACTTGATGTCGTACATTTTCCGTTTCTTGGTAAATATGCAGAAGTTTTAAAACAAGATATGATTAAGGTTGGTATTGACCTTGTGTCGCGTCCTTTAGATAGGGCAGCAGCCATTAGTGCGATCTTCAAGCAACGCAAGTTTGATACAAATATTATTCCTTATTGCAATGGACTAGATCCGGATATTGGTGTCAAGCGCATGTATGTTACTAGCAACATAAAGCCAATTCCATTTTCAAATGGTGCAGGTTACAGTAATCCAAAAATTGATGAATTATTCAATTTAGCAGCCGAGACTAACGATTTGAATATTCGTTCGAAGCATTACAAAGATATCCAGCAGATCCTTGGCCAAGAATTACCATATTGGTGGCTAGCAGAGTGGACATTCGTTACAGGATACAAAGACTCTTTAAAGGACTTTAGGGTTTGGACTGGACAGTTTGCAGAATATGCTGACTACAAGTAGGTGAGTAATAGTTGTCGGTAAATAAAGAGTATTTATACGTTAGAGATGCCTAAAAATGTTTACCTGTAGAATGAGTTTTTAATAGTCTAGGAGTTAATATGAAGGTCCAAGGTATTGGGTTGTGACAAAGTGAGGTGCTGAGTTTTCTAGTTAGGCGGATTTTACAGCTTGTGTTTATGCTGTTTGGTATAGTCACCTTGGTCTTCTTTTTATTACATATAACACCCGGCGGTCCTATTGTTGCTCTGACAGGCGAGTTCGCAACGCTAGAATATCAGATAGCGATTGAACGACTCTATGGTCTTGATCGTCCTTTACCCGAACAATATGTGAACTTCGTCTGGCGCCTCATGAGCGGCGACCTTGGGCAGTCTTATATCTACAAGGCGCCCGTAGTAGATGTAGTATTAGGTAAGCTTCCAGCAACATTGCTACTGACGTTGCCGGCATTGATTATATCCTCTCTAATAGGAGTTTGGTTAGGTGCACAGACCGCCCGTAAGCGCAGTAGTTTTGATATCAGTATCGTGTCGATTGCACTTATCCTTCATGCCGTGCCAATTTTCTGGCTTGGGCAACTGCTGTTAATGTTACTTGCTGTACAGCTAGATATATTTCCTGTTAGCGGAATGATTGATGCTCGAGCCTCATATGACGGCTGGCGTTATTGGCTCGATGTCGCACAACACCTTGCTTTACCGTGTTTGACTCTGATAACAAGTCAGATTGCTTTCGTTATCTTGATCTCGCGTAGTTCTTTAAAAACAGAAATGAGCAGACCGTACTTTTTGACTGCACGTGCAAGGGGTAATTCTCTTATCCAGGCGCAATATAGACATGCATTGCCGAACGCCCTCCTACCAATAATCACGTTAATCGGAAACCGAATTGGTTGGCTTATTGCTAGTGCCATTCTGGTTGAGAATGTCTTCTCTTGGCCAGGCTTAGGACAACTAATCGTTACGTCATCAATCAATAGAGATTACCCGGTGATCCTAGGTACAGTGATCGTGGCCGCTTTACTAACGCTGACAGCCAATCTTATCGTTGATTTAATTTACAATTGGATAGACCCGCGCATTAAGCAGGGGAGTATGAGTGAGAATTGAAGCGAAAATGACTAAAATATTGGAGTACAGGCAGTCTGGGCGACTATTGGCAGGAGTTATAATATTGACTCCTTTTCTATTCATTGCTATTTTCTCTAGTTATTTATTGCCGTTCAACCCATTTGAAAGTGTAGCACAACCATTTTCCCTACCAAGCTTCGAACACCCGTTTGGGGTTGACGATCTTGGTCGAGATCTTTATTCTGCTGTACTTGCTGGAACGCAGACTTCACTTAAAGCGGGACTGTTAGTTGCCATTCTGTCAATATTCATTGGTGTAACTATTGGCGTTATTGCAGGATTTTTTGGCGGTCTGGTTGACGATGTCCTCATGAGGTTAACCGAATTGGTGCAATCTATACCTCGATTTTTTATTGCAATTCTAATGGTTGCACTTTTTGGCGGTTCGTTCACTACCCTAATTCTTGTTTTAGGTCTTACGTCATGGCCTATACTTGCACGGATAACGCGAGCTGAAACACTGTCACTATTAAGTCGAGATTTCATAAGCTCAGCTGTCTGTATGGGTTGTGGACGGTATTGGATTATTACTCGCCATATTCTACCACATGCTTTTCAACCTATTTTAGCCACAACGGTCCTAATCGTTAGCGGTGCGATACTCACCGAAGCTAGCTTAAGTTATCTCGGAATTTCCGATCCCAATGTGGTGAGTTGGGGGCGTCTTATCTTCAATGCTCAGAGTTTTTTACATCACGCCTGGTGGCTCTCTGTATTCCCAGGCCTTGCATTTACGACTTTGATCCTAGCAATCCACCTCATTGCAGACGGCCTCAGACTTAGGTAAGGGTGTTCGAATACTGAACGAAAATAAAGTTACAGTACGTTAAAGTTAACCAAGTTCATATCGTAAAAGCTAAATACCTAACGTTTTTATTTAATAATTAAAAGAATGATGTTTGCAAGATATTTTTCATGTTATGATTTATCAAACATTGCCGTAAAGGTAATGTTTATTGTAATACTTCAATCCTAGGGGAGGGGTGTTTACACAAGAAGTGAAGGAGCGAGGTTAGACTCGTATTAATAATAATTGAGGAAAGATAGGATGATCAACAATAATAAATTTTTAACAACATTATTTTCTGCGGTCGTAGCATTTAGTTTATTTACTGGTACTGCATTTGCCATGATGGATGGTTCGAATATGGATCATGCGAAAGTTGTAGTTCAAATTAGTAGTAATGACGTAAAAGCTCAAAAACGAACCTTAAAACGGGTTGGATGGATAATGGATGACTTTAAAGATATAGTAACACTTGAAGTAGTGGGCATTGGTCCTGCGTTTGGCATGTTTTCTAAAGATGGAGCATTGTCTAAAACAGTCAAGAAACTGATGAAGCGAGGCGTGACATTCACTGCTGATGCCAGTATTCAAAAAATGATGAAGATGCATGATCTGCCTACTGATCTAGTGGACGGTGTACAGCATGTTAAAGTTGGACCAGCTCACATCGTAAAGCGTCAAATGCAGGGATATAAATACCTAGCGTTATTCTTTTAGTTGTTGAATTTTTTTATTTTTATGGAGGTTATTATGAATAAGTTTTTACGTTTCGTATTTTTACTGATTTTATCTACCGGTTTTACTCACACTGCATTGGCAGCGACAATAACAGTTGTCGATGATAGGGATAGAAAAGTAGAAATAAATGTACCAGTAAAAAGAGTTGTGGTATTTAATAAGTACAATACAGAGTTCTTTCGTTCTGTTGCTGGTCAAGATGTAATTGTTGGCATGGCACAAGATGTTAATAAGCTAGAAGGTT
>QOAB01000107.1 GCA_003978285.1 Candidatus Thioglobus sp. | reverse complement strand
CAAGCAATTTAAGCGTTAGCATTCCTGATGCAGAAGGACGCAATATTGTTCTATATTTCTATCCTAAAGATGCAACATCAGGTTGTACGCTTGAGGGTCAAGATTTTAGAGATAACCACGAAGCATTCGTCAATGCCAACACGGTTGTGTATGGTGTATCAAAAGACAATATGGCAAGCCATGAAAAATTTAAGGCAAATCAATCATTTCCATTTGAATTGATTGCTGATGAAGATGGTGCACTATGCGAAGCATTTGGTGTTTGGCAGTTAAAGTCTAGAAATGGCGAAGACAAGATGGGCATTGTGCGCTCAACTTTTATTATTAATCCTAATGGCGATATCTTAAAGTCTTGGGACAAGGTTGCAGTTGGTGGTCATGTTGATGAAGTGTTAGAAGCTGTACAAGCACTATGAGTAATGTAGATTTTGATGAGGTTGATAAGTTTGCCGCACTGGCTTCTCGCTGGTGGGATAAAAACTCTGAGTTCAAACCATTACATGATATCAATCCGCTGCGTCTAAACTACATCAAAGAGCATTGTGGTGGCTCGTTAAAAGACAAATCTATTTTAGATGTGGGTTGTGGCGGTGGTATCTTAAGTGAGTCTATGGCTAACGAAGGCGCTACAGTTACGGGCATTGATATGGCTGAAGCCGGCCTTGAAGTGGCTAAACTACACTTACTTGAATCAGGTCTTAATGTAGATTATCAAAAAATTCCTGTGGAAGAGTTTGCCGAAAAACATGCCGGTAAATTTGATGTGGTCACTTGTTTAGAAATGTTAGAACACGTGCCCGATCCAAGCTCTATTATTAAAGCTTGTGCCAAACTGGTCAAACCCGGTGGTCAAGTATTTTTCTCCACCATTAACCGCAACCCAAAATCTTACTTATTTGCTATTGTTGGTGCAGAATATATACTCAAACTTTTACCTCAAGGTACACACGACTGGGATAAATTCATCCAACCTGCTGAAATGGATGAATGGGCAAGACACTCAAATTTATCACTAAAAGGTATGATTGGAATGACTTACAATCCTTTCACTAAAGTCTATAAACTTGAAGATGATGTTAGTGTTAACTACCTTTGTCACTATAGCAATTAGCCTTGCGCCCAATCTATATTATTGATTTATAATATAGATTGTAGTATAATGCACAATATGAAAAAAATATTAGCCATTACTCTACTTACCTCAACGCTATCAGCGCAAGCATTATCGCCAAATGAAATGTTAGTGGTGATTGGTGCCGTTAAGTACTACAATGAAAATTGTGCAGGCTTGAATCATACTGGCGTTAAGAAAATGAACAAAGGTTTAAAAAGATTTGATATGCATAAAACGCCTTTACCGGTCCTAGAGCAAAACACGTTGGCGATTTCTGGTTACCAAACCGCTGTAAAATTTGGCTGCATAGGCACCAAGCGTGAAGCGTATAAAGCAGGTTACGGACAATACATTAACTAATAGCTAAAACGTCGTATTGTATTCAGATTCAGTCAAATTATTTTGATTCTCAACACCTAGCTCCAACACCACAAAAGCCACTGCATTGTATTTTTCATCAGACAAGCTTAAGTGCGCATGCTTGATGTTTTTATTAAGTAAAAATAAACGCAACTTTTCACTCGGGATAAAGTAAGGCTTACCTTCGTCATTATTTCTAACGGTTAAATCTTGGAAACTAACAATCTTACCGATGCCTGTACCCAATGCTTTTGCAAATGCCTCTTTTGCAGCAAAACGTTTAGCACAATAGGAGGCACTATCGCCTTTGTTGGCAAATAAAGCCTGCTCATGCTCAGACAGTACGCGCCTAACAAAGCCGTCTTTATTTTTTGAAAGAATGTGTGCAACACGTTCAATGTTAATAATATCAGTACCAACGCCATAAATCATATTCTAGCCCCCAGCATCAAGTCTTTCATCTCACGAGTCGCCGCTTCAAGTCCAATAAATACCGCTCTGGCAATAATGGAATGACCAATGTTAAGCTCAATAATCTCAGGCAACTCAGCGATTGCTGTGGTATTTTCCATGGTTAGCCCATGCCCTGCATTAACTTGTAAACCAATCGAATGTGCATAAGTTGCCATGGTTTTAATACGCTCAAATTCGGCCTCTTGATCATCGCCCATAGCATCGGCATAATGGCCAGTATGGAGCTCAATTACAGGTGCGCCACATTCTTTAGCGGCATCAATTTGATCTTTTTTTGCATCAATAAAAAGCGATACAATGACTTTTGATTCAGCTAATTGTGAACAAACATCTGTCATTCTTGAGATTTGTCCAGCAACATCCAGCCCGCCTTCAGTGGTGAGTTCTTCTCGTTTTTCAGGCACCAAGCAACAATCTTGAGGTTTGATTCTTGCAGCAATCAGCACCATCTCATCCGTAGCAGCCATTTCAAGATTCATCTTGGTTGTTAACTGATCACGCAAAATCTCAACGTCACTATCTTGAATGTGTCGCCTATCTTCACGTAAATGCAAAGTAATACTGTCAGCACCAGACTTTTCACATAACAAAGCCCCTTCAATGGGTGAAGGGTAGTTTGTGCCTCTGGCCTCTCTAATGGTGGCGATATGATCAATATTAACGCCTAAAAAAATACTCATAAATTAACTCAATTTTTAGTAAAAAATAACTCGCGACTTCTTAACGGCTTATTGCCCAACAATACATTCAAACGCTGTCGATTTAAATTACGACAGGCTTTTAATTGTTGTTCATTGGGTATTTTGTCTAAGCACTCAGATAATAATAAATTTAATAAATTTCCCGATATTTTACCATCGGCTTGCTGAGAAAATCCAAGCTGAGGTTGGTAGTTATAATTTTTGTCTATTTGAATCACATCACCATTAAGATCATTAACACAATCTAGTCCGTAACCTAATTCTGACAAGAGATTGTTTTCAAAAATTCTCAATAACCAATACTGATGGGGTTGATCCAAATCATTCATTTGAGTCACAAACTGCTGATACAGCTCAAAAATTTGAGGATGGGGATCGTGCTCATGAATCAATCGTGCAATTAGCTCATTCACATACATACACAAAATAAGTGGTTCACCTTTGATTTGTCTAGGTGCATCATCCACTTCCCAATGGGTAAGGGTTTTAAGCTCACCCTTGCCTGCATAAGAGATACGCAAATGTTGAAACATCTGAATATTAGCTTTGGCTTGGCGAACCCCTCTACCAATTAAGCGAATCTTGCCATGCCCTAGGGTCAAGAAATCTAATAATAATGAGTTGTCCCTATAAGCTCTTCGATGAATCAAAAAAGCCGATGCAAGGTCTACTTTAGTCATAACCCAGCGAAGCAAGTGCCCGCTTATCATCCGACCAACCAGTTGAAACCTTAACCCATAACTTAAGAAAGACTTTCCTATCCAAAAAACCCTCAATACTTTTGCGCGCCTCCGTGCCAATCACTTTAAGCATCTCACCCTTGTTGCCAATCACAATATTTTTTTGCGAAGCTTTATCAACCAATATCCTAGCTGAAATTCTTTGCATTTTTCCGTCCAACTCATACTGCTCAATCTCAACGGTTATATCGTAAGGTAACTCATCTTCTAAATGACGCATTAGCTTTTCACGAATAAACTCAGCCACAATAAATTTTTCAGAACGATCGGTAATAAAGTCTGGATCAAAAATCATTTCTTGTTCTGGCAAGTATTTAAGAATTAGCTCTCTAAGTGCCTTGGTATCATTTTTTTTAAATGCTGAAAGCGGAAACATATCTGTCGGCTGATATTTTTGTCCTATTTTTTCTAGGAATGGTAGTACTTCGTGCGCTGCCTTTAATTTGTCAATTTTATTAATACATAAAATAACCGGCACATCAACTTGGGATACGTGTTCTAGTACTCGCGCATCTTCTTTGGTCCATTTACCTGTTTCAACCAACCAAAGAATCATATCTACATCTTTGATACTTGAACTGGCTGCTCGATTCATATAAGAATTAATGGCTTTCTTGTTGCCCATATGAATACCTGGTGTATCCACAAATACCATTTGATAATTATCACGCGTATCAATCGCATGAATACGATGACGTGTAGTTTGAGGGCGAT
The DNA here is from genome assembly GCA_003978285.1 of Candidatus Thioglobus sp. The sequence continues at coordinate 5,686 of QOAB01000107.1, read as the reverse complement.
GCGAAGTGATTGATAGCTTTTGCCCAATCAACTCGTTAACGAGTGTTGACTTGCCCACATTAGGACGTCCGATGACTGCAATAAATCCTGACTGAAAATTCATAAAGCGATTAACTTATCTAATAAAATTTGAGCGCATAACTGTTCTGCCCTCTTAATACTTTTAGCAGCTTGTTCAACCTGCATAGCCTGGTCTTGCAAAGAGCAGTTCACAGTAAACACTGCGTTATGATCCTTACCGACGGTTTTAACCAGCTCGTATTTTGGCAGTGTATTGCTACGCTTTTGTAAATACTCTTGTAATTGGGTTTTAGGATCCTTAAGGGAATCGTTCGGATTAATATCATCTAACAAGTCATGATATAAATCTAAAATAACCCTATTAACTGTTTCAAAACCCGAATCTAAAAGCACGGCACCAAAAATCGCCTCAACAGCATCTGCTTGTATTGATTCACGCCTAAATCCGCCACTTTTCAACTCGCCTGGACCTAAAATAAGTATGTTGGATAATTCAAGCTCTCCAGCAAGCTGTGCTAATGTTTGCCCTCTAACTAAGTGAGATCGCAGTCGAGATAATTTGCCTTCATCGACATGGTCAAAGCGCTTGTAAAGCTCACGAGAAATCACCACTCCTAAAATGCTATCCCCTAAAAATTCTAAACGCTCATTATTGTTCTTACCCAAAGAGCGATGCGTAAGCGCTAACTTCAATAAAGCAATATCTTTAAATTGATAATTAATTTTTTGCTGTAATTTATCCATTACTTGTATTGGGTTTTAATGTGTTTAATGCGTTTATAATTAGCGCTATTATAAATTTAGGCTCGTAATCCTCATGTTTTGGCAAGAAGATATTAAAGAAGAACATTTTACGCTTCCTGACGATGTGCAAGATGCTGTGTTCAATATTCATTCTAAAGTTTTGCCGATTGATCATGCTTATCCACTCTCACAAGCACTACTATCTGAACTACCCTGGCTGAGTGAAGTTAATGCCGGTATTCACGATATTAGTGTGGCTGATGGCAATGGCTGGGAACAAGACCACGAGTCTGGCTTTTATTATCCTTCTAAACGCTCAAAACTAAGCATACGCATCCCTAAAGAAAAACTGGATGATGTTCAGTCATTGGCAGGAAAAACGCTCGATTTAGGTGAATATCAAGTCAAAATCGTAAAAGCATTAGAACCAAAGCTTATGAGTGACATGCAAATCGTTTTTGCCAAATATGTGGCTTGTGATTCACAACTAGATGAAAATGAATTTTTAGAAGTTTCTTTCAATCAATTAAAAACGTTAGGTATTCACCCTAAAAAGATGATGGCAGGTTTAGAAAGGAAAATTACCACCCCTGACGGTATTATTCATACGCGATCTCTTATGGTAGCTGATCTACGCAAATCAGAGTCTGTCAAGCTACAAGAGCAAGGCATTGGCGATCATCGCCTACTTGGCTGTGGATTATTCGTTCCACAAAAAGGCATTGACAGCGTTGATGCAGTTTAAAAAGAGGCTTAATCTTGCATTAGGCTAATTTTAGTATTACAATCATAATCTATCAACATACTCACCGGGGAGAGGTATGCGACTTTTGTTTCTGATTTTTTCATTATTATTTTTACAGCCATCATTCTCAGCAGAGCATGTTAAACAAGGTGAATTTCTAGGAGGAAAGTACGTTGAAGTGCTTCCTGATTGGTTTAAAACTACCTTTATGGATTTTGCTGAAGATTTGGAAGAGGCTACCGATGAAAATCGACATGTAATGATTTATTTTCACCAAAATGGCTGTCCTTATTGCGCCAAATTGGTGGAAGATAATTTTCATGATAAAGATCTAGTAGCCAAACTGCATAAGAACTTTGATGTTATTGAAACTAATATGTGGGGCGATCGAGATCTGACCGATTGGAAAGGCAGAGAATTTACAGAAAAACAATTTTCCGCCTTCATGAAAGTACAATTTACACCAACCATTATCTTCTTAAATGCTAAAGGTGATATTGTGCTGAGAGTTAACGGCTACCAATCTATTGATAGACTTCATGCTATGCTTGATTATGTCTCATCAAAACAATACCTCAAGCAAACCTATGCACGTTATAACAATTCTTTGAAAAAAGACACGACCGGAAAGCTTAACTCAAACCCTCTATTTGAATCTGCCCCACACATCCTAACTCGTAGTGAACGATTTCCAGCACGCAAGAATTTAGCGGTATTTTTTGAAGAGCCGAATTGTACAGAATGCGATATTTTTCATCAGACACTAATGCAATTAGATCAGACTAAAGACTTATTGAAATCTATGCAAGTCATACAATTCAACGCCCTATCAGATGAAAAACTTGTCACGCCTGATGGCAGACGCACTACCGCTATGGATTGGTATGATGAATTAAAACTAAACTACAAACCTGCTGTCGTATTCTTTAATCAACAAGGTAAAGAAATCATTAGAAAAGACGCCTTCTTTAAAGCTTATCATTTCCATGGCATCATCACTTATGCACTCTCAGGTGCATACAAACATCAACCTAACTTCCAACGATATCTAGAAGGGAAGTCTGACAAATTAAGAGAGCAAGGTGTTACGGTAGATATCTGGAAATAGTCGTATTTAGTAAAAAACTACACCTTCTTCACAAACTCAGATTTGAGTTTCATAGCGCCATGGCCAGGAATTTTGCAATCAATGTTATGGTCACCTTCACATAGGCGAATGTTTTTAACTTTAGTACCAACTTTAACGGCATTGGAAGTGCCTTTGATTTTAAGATCTTTAATCACACTTACCGTGTCACCATCTACAAGTACATTACCGTTAGCATCCTTAACTACTTCTTCTTGATCGATAAGATCATCCGTTGAAAACTCATACGCACATTCAGGACAAACCAACAAGTTGCCATCTTCATAAACATATTCAGAGTTACATTTTGGGCAATTAGGCAAGCTCATATTTTTCCTTTATAGATGGACAACACCTGAGCAGGCCTTGCCTGCTCAGGAAGAAACTAAACGGTAAATGGGTATTTAACAGGGTCGTGATGCTCGTAACCCACCAATTCAAAGTCATCCATGGTTACCCAAGTTTCAAGATCCTCTAGAGTTTTAATTTCAGGGTTAATTTTAAGACTTGGTAAGGCTAATGGCTGACGATCCACTTGTTCATTTTTAAAGATGTCTACTTGGTTTTCATACAAGTGCACGTTAGACAAATGATGGCGCATTTTTTTGGCTTTTTTGCCAGTAATCTGTGCGGTAATCAAAAGCAAGAATGCTACTTGAAAATGATTAAATGGTTGACCTAGTGCGTAGTCAGACGAACGCTGGTAACTCTCTAAATATAAGTCATCACCGAGTAAATTAAAATGATGGGTGTGCATGCACGCTGGCAAACAAGCACGATGAATAAGATTAGGGTGATTAAAAGTCATGATCTCACGCCGATCATCCACACCACTAGATAAATCTGTAACAATCTTTTTGTACTGGTCGAATGGCTCATCATCTTCAATGCCAGGGAATGCACGCCCTATCACGCCGTAACACATGCCCATATCATCCTCACCTTTGCGATGTGGGTTGTCAAGCCATGCTTGGTTATCATTGGCATTGGCATTCCAAGTATTACAGCCTATTGCTCTAAACTGTGCGGCAGAATCATAACCGCGAATATAACCCAACATTTCAGCAATGGCTGATTTCCAGAATAGTTTTTTGGTAGTAACAACAGGTACTGTACCACCACTTAGATCGTGCTCAAAAGTCGCGCCAATAATGGCGAGTGTTTTTGTGCCAGTGCGCTTATTTTCAAGCCACACACCTTCGTCTAAAATTCGCTTACCAATGTCTATGTATGCCTTCATGCTTGTTGTTTATTTGATTTGTAAAATAAATAAATGCCAAAAATAATCATCGGCAAACTTAATAACTGTCCCATGGTTAACCAATCAAAGGCTAAATAACCTAGCTGTACATCTGGCACTCGGACGAATTCAATTATAAATCTAAACAAGCCGTAAAAAATCAAAAATAAAGCGGAAACAGACATTAGTGGACGAGGTTTAGCACTAAACACCCAAAGAATAATAAACAGCACCAAGCCTTCTAAAAAAGCTTCATACAGTTGTGAGGGATAACGACTCACGCCCTGCTCTTGGATATACATACCCATAGGGCTGGTAGTCACCTTACCCCAAAGCTCACCATTAATAAAATTACCCATTCTGCCAAAACCTAGCCCCAATGGAACCAGTGGCGCAACAAAATCCATCGTAGCAAAAAAAGTTTTATCGTATTTACGATTAAATAAAACCATCGCCAACAGCACACCTAAAAAGCCACCATGGAATGACATGCCACCGCCCTGAATAGCAAAAATTGACAATGGGTCAGATAAAAAATTAGGTAAGTTGTAAAACAACATGTATCCGATTCGGCCACCAAGCACAACGCCGAGTGCACCATAGAAAATCATGTCTTCTGTTTGCTGTGTGTTCCAATCAGGCAGTTGTTTGGCGCGAGAATTGGCCAATAAGTAAGCGGCTAAAAAAGCCATTAGATACATTAGTCCGTACCAGTAGATTTGTACAAAGCCTAAATCTAGGGCAATAGGATTAATATTAGGGTAAATCATGATTGATTAAGGTGGTGCGCTCGAGGTGATTTGAACACCCGACATTTGGCTTCGGAGGCCAACACTCTATCCAGCTGAGCTACGAGCGCATATAAGCTACGTGTACTCATTAAAATAGAAAACTACCAAATCTAACCAGGTGTAAAAGCCTGTTGCAATAGTATATTTCAGCCATTATCACCTTTTAAAGTTATTTGAAATTCCTTACGTAATACGCCGATAATTATAGCACAGCGACTTGAATATATCTGCTTAAAATCACGCCGAAATGTACAGAATTGTACTTCAAGTGTACTAAATTTGTACTTCAAATGTGGCAATAAAAACCTCAGATTTATGACCCCACCCCCCTTTTTTCAAAAGGAAGAGCGGCAGGGGAAACTGAGTTAGATGTGAATACGAGATACTCTATATATAACTAGTATTCACATCAGAGAGGATTTAGTAAATTATTGAATCTTAGATGCTTCTTTAATCATTCCTGGGGTTATATCTCTTCTAATGTGTTTTCGCCCATATTTACTATTTTTGGAAGCTGAGGTTACCAATACTACAGAGTTGCTATAGTGATCCAAAATCATTGCGTGACCAAATTTCCCAGAAAATGCTATCATTGGCTTACTTTCAAATGTTGAATTAGAAACGTTTTGAACCCAAAAGTAATAGCCGTAATCTTGATAATCTCTTTGTAAAGTCGGTAATGCGTTCTTAATGCCGGACAAGTAGAATTCACCCATACACGTTTTCTGATTAATATTATCGATGATGAATTGACCAAATTTTGCCCAATCTCTTGTCGTCATATAGGCGCCAGCCATACCAATAGTTACGCCATTTTTATCTTCCCACCAATATAGAGAATCCGAAGCGCCCATTTTTGTAAAAATTTCATTGTTAAATATTTTAGATACAGATTTACCAGTTAGTTCTGATACCAGGATAGAGACGGCAGTAACGTCAAGTGTGTGATAGATAGATACCTTGCCTTGTTCAGAATATCTATCTTGAATAGACTGAATGATCTCGACTTGGTCATTCAG
>QOAB01000147.1 GCA_003978285.1 Candidatus Thioglobus sp. | reverse complement strand
AAAACAGCTAATATTCCAGTTAATGTGGTGGATTCTCCAGACTTGTGCTCATTTATTATGCCATCAATTGTTGATCGTTCGCCAATCGTGATTGCGATTTCATCCGCAGGAAAAGCACCCGTCTTGGCGCGTTTGATTCGTGCAAAACTCGAAAGCACCATTCCACATGCATACGGAAAGTTAGCAGAGCTTGCTGGTAGTTTTAGAGATCAGGTCAAAGCAAAATTCAACAATATTGAAGATCGACGTTATTTTTGGGAAAAGACTTTCTCAGGTATTGTTGCAGAAAAAGTATTCTCCGGTAAGGTCGATGAAGCCAAGGCAGATTTACAAGCACAACTTGATGGTAGTGCTGACAGCGGTGTGGGCGAGGTATATCTAGTTGGTGGTGGTCCGGGAGATCCAGACTTATTGACTTTTAAAGCATTACGTTTGATGCAACAAGCTGATGTGATTTTGTACGACCGCTTGGTGTCAGATGGAGTGATGGAGCTAGTGCGTCGTGATGCAGAGTTGATTTATGTAGGTAAAGAGCGTGATAATCATGCCGTACCGCAGGGGGATATTAATCAATTATTGGTCGATCTGGCCAAACAAGGTCGACGTGTTTGTCGTCTTAAAGGTGGCGATCCATTTATTTTCGGTCGAGGTGGTGAAGAAATTGAAACTCTAGCTGAGAATGGTATTCCATTCCAGGTAGTGCCTGGTATTACTGCGGCTTCCGGTTGTTCGACTTATTCAGGCATTCCATTAACACACCGAGACTATTCACAATCTTGTCGTTTTGTTACAGGTCACTTAAAAGATGGCAGTATGAATCTACCTTGGAATGAGTTGGCAGTTGAACAACAAACCATTGTTTTTTATATGGCATTGGTAGGTGCTAGACATTTATCAGAGCAATTGATTGCGCATGGTATGCGTGGCGATATGCCAGTCGCATTGGTTGAAAAAGGTACTACACCAGAGCAACAAGTTTATGTAACAACTTTAGCAGGATTACCCGATTTGGTTGAGAATACAACGATCCATGCGCCAACGTTAATTATCGTTGGTGAAGTGGTGAAGCTTAGAGAAAAACTAAATTGGTTTGACGCGGATAACGACTAATTTTTTAATCCCATTGCTTTAAAGGCCATTGTTGCTGGGCAAAAACCAGTAAAAGCTGACTGTAGTAAATTAAAACCCACAAAACCGGTTAGCCACAACCAATTAGCGTCTTGAAAAAAAGCTGAAGTAATAACCTCAGAACCTAATAGTAATGAAATCATTACGACAACACCAGCCATTGCTGAAACAGCATTATTAATTGTCATATTTATACCACCTCTTAAGTTTGAAAGTTATCACTGTAACATTAATTAGGTATAATTTCAAATCTTCATCCTTAGGGGTGTTTAATAAATGCGGGAGTGGTGGAATTGGTAGACACGCTGGATTTAGGTTCCAGTGTCGCAAGACGTGAGAGTTCGAGTCTCTCCTTCCGCACCAAATATTAATAATTAAGACTTCTTAGGAGGTCTTTTTTTTCGTCTAAAGCCTTTTATATCAGTAGTTTACAAAGGATTATAGATAATCAATTTAACCGTTAAATCTCACACCGACTAGTATAAAAAAATATGTAAATTTGCTTGTCTACAATTCAAATCAAGTCATCTTGGAATCGTGGTATGATTAAAAAATAATCATTTATTGTTAGTCAAATCATAAGAAAAAAGGTACAGTATGAAAGGATTGTGGATATTTTTATTTTTATCTTTTTCAGTTGATGCTGCGCTGCCATCAAGAGTTACGCCGAATTTATATTTTATTGACGCACATAGCCAAATGGATCATAGGGTAGATGAAGAGCGCGTTATCTCCTTAATGGATCACGGTGGAGTTTATCGAACATTTCTTTCATCACATTTGAAAAGAGATCCGCTAGAAATAGTCAGCTTTTCCAAAGAGTACCCAGACAGAATATTGCCATCTGTAATAATCAAAGGGAAAGGGTATCAAAGAAAGCACAGATCACGTTTTTCTGCGAGGTTAGCAAAACAGGCTAATAATAGTGACTTTAAAGCTATGGCTGAAGTACTTATTTGGCACGATAGTATGGGGGGACAATTTCAGGAAGTACGTACCGATTTCGATGACGACCAAGTATTGGAGGCTTTAAAAGTAGCTAAGCATAAAGGGTGGCCATTTATTGTCCATATAGAATTCAATTCTCTTTCAGATGATGATCGTAAGTCTTATATGAATAAATTAAAAACTTTTTTAAATACAAACCCAAAACAACCTGTAATACTTATCCATATGGCGCAGTTAGAATCAGATTCAGTTAAAGCGTTGCTTGATGAATTTCCAAACGTTTATTTTATGACATCTCATGCTACGAACAAAGGGAAAAGTGGAAAGCCGTTTATTAATATGTTCAAATATCAAAGATTGACTCCACAATGGAAGCGTCTAATAGTTGAATATCCTGAACACTTTATTTTTGCCCTAGATATGGTATTTAGTAAGTGGTGGGTTCCACGAAAGTATCTTAAAAAAGAAATGAGCTTGTGGTGGAAAGGTTTATCTGAGCTTCCAGATGAAGTAGCTCATGCAGTAGCGCACGGCAATGCAGAACGACTTTGGAATGTTGAGCCTAAACCAGAGGATGTGGAAATGTACCCCCCTTGGATTACGAAAAAAACAATGGGATCAGTCACAGGGTATAGTGCGAATCGTGGGAAAAAATGAAAAAAATCAATCCTAAGTATTTTTATATCTCCACATAATAATTCCACCTCATAAAACTATAAACGCGGGATTAACCGGCCTAACTGGTTTTTTAAGTATAATCGCACCTAAAACTAGACTAGTGCAAAAGTGTCAAGCAAGAACCAACTAGTATAGAAATAAAATAGTAAAGTTGGGTTAAAACAATGACTTACATAATGTGTTCGAGCCTCTCCTTCCGCACCATAATCCTATTTAGGTTATGAAAACAATCATTCAACACAGTACTGATGCACAGGTTGCTACGCAGATAGCAGACACCTATCACTGTAAGATTAAGCATTACACTTCACATATTCGCCTCTATACGGATCATAAAATTGATCTTGATGTGTTAAGACAAACCCATTCAACTGATTTTAATTATCTGCCCACACTTGATTTTTCACAAATAAAATTATTTGTGAGTGATATGGACTCGACCTTAATTAATATTGAATGTATTGATGAGATTGCTGATTTTGCCAATATTAAACCACAAGTTGCGGCTATTACTGAGCGTGCCATGCAGGGAGAGCTGGATTTTAACGCTTCATTGATTGAACGAGTGTCTCTGTTGAAAGGCTTAGATATCAGTGTATTAGATAAAGTATATATTGAGCGATTGCAAGTCAACCCTGGTGGTAAAGATTTGATTGAGTTTTTTAAGGGTCAAGGTATTCGCAGCGCAGTTGTTTCTGGTGGTTTTACCTATTTCACACACCGCTTAGCCAAAGATATTGGGCTTGACCATGCTCGTGCTAATGAATTAGATATTGAAAATAATCAATTAACAGGCGTTACTCAAGGCTCAATTATTAATGCGACAGCCAAATCTGAGTTTGTTATTGAGCTGTGTGAGCAATATCAAATATCTCCCAATCAAGTGATTGTTGCTGGTGATGGCGCCAATGATTTAGCTATGATGTCAATTGCTGGATTGTCAGTGGCTTATCATGCAAAACCCTCAGTAATCAAACAAGCAAATATCGTCATTAGTTTTGGCGGATTAGATAAAATAGTAGATTTTTTTGATGAGTAAATCTTTATGTTAGTTGAGATTGGACATTTTGCGTTAATTTTAGCTTTGGTTTTTGCGCTACTGCAGGTTTCTTTGCCGATATTAGGCATGGTTAAAAATAACGTTGCGTTAGCGCAATTGGCAAAACCACTATTGTGGGGGCAATTCTTTTGGATTATTGTCTCATTTGCAGTCTTAATGAATGCTTTTATCGTAGACGACTTCTCGGTTAAATATGTGGCCAATAACTCCAATACTGATCTACCCTCTATGTTTAAAATTTCGGCTGTTTGGGGTGCGCATGAAGGCTCATTGTTATTATGGGCGATGATTCTGGCAGGTTGGAGTGTTGCGGTATCAATCTTCTCTAAACGCTTACCAGCTGAGGTGCTTAACCATATTTTGGTTGTTTTAGGTTTTATTAGCATTGGTTTTTTGTTGTTTTTGTTGATCACTTCCAATCCATTTGAACGTTTAGATATTATTCCTTTACAAGGGCGAGAGTTAAATCCATTATTACAAGATTTTGGCCTTATTATTCATCCGCCAATGTTGTATATGGGCTATGTCGGCATGGCCATTCCTTTTGCTTTTGTTTTGTCTTCACTGGTGCGTGGTCAGTTAGATTCTACTTGGTTAAGATGGTCAAGACCTTGGACATTGATAGCGTGGGCCTTTTTAACCTTTGGTATTACGTTAGGCAGTTGGTGGGCTTATTATGAGCTTGGCTGGGGCGGCTGGTGGTTTTGGGATCCAGTAGAAAATGCTTCTTTCATGCCGTGGTTGGTAGCAACTGCTTTGGTGCATTCGCTGAGTGTGAGTGAAAAACGTGGTGCTTTTAAACATTGGACTGTGTTGTTGGCGATTTCAGGTTTCTCATTAAGCTTATTGGGTACCTTCTTGGTACGATCTGGCATCCTAACTTCAGTGCATTCATTTGCTTCAGACCCCGCTAGAGGTCTATTTATCTTAATATTCTTGGTGATTGTAATCGGAGGTTCGTTAACGCTATATGCTTGGCGTGCAAACTTGATGCGCAGTAGTAATAGTTTTGCGCCTTTATCAAGAGAAAGTGGATTATTAATTAATAACATCTTATTAGTGGCAGCAATGTTAAGTGTGTTTTTAGGTACGCTTTACCCACTCTTGTTAGACTCTCTAGGTTTAGGAAAAATTTCAGTTGGTCCTCCTTATTTTGACGCAGTGTTTGTCCCAATTATGATTCCAGCGGTATTGGTGATGGTGATGGGGCCTTTTTTACGCTGGAAAAAAGACAATACGAGCAGAGTGTTTGGTTTGTTAAAAACCGTGTGGATTGGTGTGGCTGCATTATTTTTAGTGGCATTATTTTTAACCGATAATATCTTTGTTTTGCTGGCAGTGTTTTTATTTATTTGGATCGTGCTGCATTCGTTGGTATTACTAACTCAACGGTTACAACAAAAAGGTAGACCAAGTTCTGCATTTTTTGGCATGATTTTGGCGCATATTGGTATTGCTGTCTTTGTCTTGGGGGCAACGGTTACTACCCAATATGGCATCGAAAAAGATTTAAAGATGGAGCTGAATGAAACAATTGATATTAAAGGCTACCAATTCACTTTTAAAGGGGTTGATAATTTTAATTATGAAAACTATCAAGGTCACAAAGGCATTATTGAAGTCGCGTACGCAGGCGAGAAGATTGCTACTTTAAAGCCTGAAAAACGCCAGTATGTTACTGGTATGCCGATGACTGAAGCAGCCATTGACCCATCGCTTTATCGTGATTTATACGTTGCACTAGGCGAATCTTTAGGAGGTGATGCCTGGAGTTTGAGATTGTATTATAAGCCACTGATTCGTTTAATTTGGCTGGGTGGAATCTTGATTGCGTTAGGTGCTTTACTGGCCGCCTTTGATAAGCGTTATCGTTTGTCCTTCCAGAGGACTGCGGCACGTCGCTCGAGGATTAAGTCATGAGTATGATTATGTGGTTTGTTTTAATGATTGCAGTTTCCACTGTTTGGTTGGTTTGGTTTTTAAAAACCCCCCTTAAGAGTAATTTGTTCAATCTTGAAAAATCTAATGTTGCATTGGGCAAACAAAGACAAGCAGAATTAGAGCAAGATTTAAGGCAAAACCTGATTGATGAGTCTGAGTTTAATCAGGCTAAGCAAGAAATTACTCAAACATTGGCAATAGAGTTAAATCAAGCAACAGGCGCAGATACCCTTGCTCAAAAAAATATCCCGTTGTGGTCAATAGGTTTGATAGTTGTCTTTTTAGTTGTTGCATCTTTAGGTATTTACCAATTGTTAACACCTCAACCAAAAGCTGAGTCAACACCTCAAGTGGTTGAGCAGTCAGAGCCACCAAGTTTGAAGCAAAGTATGGCTGAACTTAAACAATATTTGCTAGAAAAACCGGATGATTTTGAAGCTTGGCAAACGCTGGGTTTGGTTTCATTTGAGTTAGACGAGATGGAAGACTCCTTAAGTGCTTATGAGCGTTCTTATCAGTTAAATCCAAAAAATGTTTCAATGCTGGTTGAGTATGCTTCAGCCATTGCCACATCTCAAAATGATCAGTTTGTGGGTCGCGCATCAACGTTAGTGCGAGAAGCATTAGAGATTGATCCGAATGCACCTGACGCTTTGTATTTAGCAGGTTTGGTTGCTGCTAATGCGGGGCAGTTTGATTTAGCTAAGAAGGTTTGGCAAAGAGCCTTGTCATTATTACCTCAAGACCACCCTGATCGTTCTATTCTAGAAGATATCTTGGTTGAATTGGCGCAAATACAAGGTGAACCAATACCTGAATATCAAGTGACTATTAATGTTGATTTGTCTGAACGCTTGCGCCAAGCAGAGTTCAAAGAATATTATTTAATGATCTATGTTAAAGCAGCACAAGGCAGACCTATGCCGATTGCCATTCAAAAAATCAAACTCAAAGATTTCTCAGGTAAAGTAATACTCACAGATGAGAACTCGGTAATGCCAAGTAGGAAGTTGTCTCAATCAACACAGGTGCTTGCCGTGGTACGTGTGAGCCAGTCTGGCGCTGCAATGAGGCAAGCGGGTGATATTCAAGTACTCAGCTCAGTGATTAATGTGAGAGATAATCCAATCGTAGATTTGCAGGTAGAATAACGCTTATATGAGTAACACATTACAACTGGCAAAAGATTTAATTGCCAAGTCTTCTGTCACCCCTGAGGATAAAGGTTGCCAGCCGATGATGACTGAACGTCTTAAAAAGGCTGGATTTGGTGTTGACGAACTTAAATTTGGCGAAGTGGCTAATTTTTGGGCGACCCATGGCAACACTGCTCCAGTGTTCGTTTTTGCAGGCCATACCGATGTTGTGCCAGTGGGCGCTAATTGGGAAACCGACCCTTTTGACCCTGTTGTAAAGGAAGGTATGCTATATGGTCGGGGAGCGGCTGATATGAAAGGTTCATTAGCTGCCATGGTCGTTGCTACCGAGCGTTTTGTTGCAGATTTTCCTGATCATCAAGGCACCATTGGTTTTTTGATTACTGCTGATGAGGAAGGGCCAGCTGTTGATGGTACGGTTAAAGTCTGCGAATATTTAACAAATAAAAACCAAGCAGTTGATTATTGTTTGGTGGGCGAGCCATCTTCGACTAATCAGTTAGGTGATGTGATTAAAAATGGTCGTCGTGGCTCTCTTAATGGTCGTTTAACTATTGTTGGTAAACAAGGCCATATCGCCTATCCACATTTGGCTGACAACCCAATTCATCTTGGCATTCCAGCATTGCATGATTTGTGCAATGAATTATGGGATGAGGGTAACGAATATTTCCCTGCCACCAGTTTTCAGATTTCTAATATCCATGCCGGCACTGGCGTGACCAATGTAATTCCTGGTGAAACTGAGGTTGTGTTTAATTTCAGATATTCAACCGAGTCTACCCATGAAGGCTTACAACAAAGAGTGTTAGGCATTTTAGATAAGCACGGCTTTGAGTATAAAATTACTTGGGAGCATTCAGGATATCCATTTTTAACACCTAAAGGTGATTTAGTGAGTAGCTGTGCGGATGCGATTCAAGTTGTTAAAGGTATCGAAACAGAATTATCTACCTCAGGCGGCACTTCAGATGGGCGATTTATTGCGCCAATGCTAAATGCTCAGGTTGTTGAGTTAGGCCCTTTGAACGCAACTATTCATCAAGTTAATGAGTGTGTGAGTGTGCAAGATTTAGATGATTTGACTGATATTTACTATCAGATACTTAAAAACATGCTGGCATAAATCATGCGTTTTGATGTTATTACCTTGTTCCCTGAAATGTTTTCAGCGATTAAAGATGAAGGCGTTATTGCACGCGGTATTAAAAAATCCTTATTGTTGATTAATACATGGCAGCTGCGAGACTTTAGTCACAATAAACACAGAAATATTGACGATGCACCGTATGGCGGTGGCGCAGGCATGGTAATGCAAGTTAAACCTATACGAGATTGTATTGGTAAAATCAAGCAAGACAATCCCAAGACAAAAGTTATTTATTTATCACCGCAAGGTGAAAGATTAACCCATGATTTAGCTAAAGAGTTGTCGAATCTAGATTCGCTCACTCTATTATGCGGTCGTTATGAAGGTGTGGACGAGCGCATTATTGAGCACGATGTTGATATGGAAGTCTCTATTGGCGATTATGTGATTAGTGGTGGTGAATTAGCCGCTATGGTGCTTATTGATGCTGTAAGCCGACAAATACCGGGTGTACTCGGTAACCAAGACTCCTTGAATGATTCATTTGCAAATGGTTTGTTAGACTACCCACATTACACTCGACCAGAAGAAATTGACGGCCAAGTAGTGCCTGAAATTTTACTTAGTGGTCACCAAGCTAATATCGAGGCTTGGCGTCAGGCTCAAGCCATTCAAAACACTCAAAAAAAACGCAAAGACCTAGTTAAAAAGTAAGGGTTTTCTTTTTAAAATTTCTCGACTATAATGAGTCTTTATTCTATTGCCTTTTAAAGAGTGGTAGGACGCATGCAACGGCGCATTCCATTAAAGCATTGCTGCTTTACAAGTTGCCATGATGACGTTTTTATTTTGTAGGTTAACGGAAACTTACAGTTACTAAAAAAAGGGGGTAGTGTGAAATTTGTAACAGCAATTCTCAGGCCACATCAATTAGATGGTGTCAGGGAAGGTTTATTAGAAGCCGGTGTACCCGGTATTACCGTCACCGAAGTCAAAGGCTTTGGTCGTCAAAAGGGCCACACAGAAATGTATCGTGGCGCAGAGTATCAAATTGATTTTTTACCTAAAGTTAAGTTAGAAATCGCAATTACAGCATCTAAATTAGAGGATGTGATTGAGGTGATTACCAGTATTGCCAACTCTGGTAAAGTAGGTGATGGCAAAATTTTTGTCACTAATTTAGAGAAAGTAATCCGTATTCGTACTGGCGAAACTGATCAAGACGCCCTTTAAGTAATAGAAAATAAAAAAGCTACGATTTTTAAGTTAAATTAAACTTAATCAAATTACGCTCTTGCTTTGTTTTTTGAGGGTTTTTTACGCCTAAAAAATAGGTTTCGTATATAATCTTGGTAATTATTATTAATATTTAATTCGATGCGTATTAATCACCCTTTAACTGGCTCTATGGTCGCCTTAATCACCCCTATGTTTGAGGATGGGTCGGTGGATTTTGTCGCACTGGAATCCTTGGTTGAGTTTCATATTGCTTCAGGTACGAAAGCTATTATTTCTATGGGTACAACGGGTGAATCAGCGACACTCAATCACACTGAACATGTCGAAGTGATGCGACGAACCATTGAGTTTTCAAAAGGTCGTATAGCAGTCATTGCAGGTACGGGCGCCAACTCAACTACTGAAGCAATTACACTCACTAAGGCTGCTAAAGAAATGGGCGCAGATGCCTGTTTATTGGTTACACCGTATTACAATAAACCAACTCAAGAAGGCCTCTATCAACATTATAAGTTGATTGCTGAGACGGTAGACATTGATCAGATTTTATATAACGTACCTGGTAGAACAGCGGTAGATTTATCTGTTGATACAACGGTGCGCTTATCTGAGGTAGGTAATATTATTGGCATTAAAGATGCAACGGGCGATTTAGCTGTGGCTAAGGCATTAATAGACCAATGTCCTGATGACTTCCTGCTCTACAGCGGGGATGATGCCACCGCAGTTGAGTTTATTTTAATGGGCGGCCATGGTGGTATTTCGGTGAGTGCAAATGTTGCCCCTAAATTAGTCTCAGATGCTTATAATGCTGCTATGGATGGCGATCAAAATTCAGCAGAAAAAATTAATTCAGCGTTAGTGGGTTTGCACCAGCATTTGTTTGTTGAGTCCAATCC
>QOAB01000067.1 GCA_003978285.1 Candidatus Thioglobus sp. | reverse complement strand
TGGCCATTGCTGCCTATAATTCTGGCCCTGGTCGCGTACAAAAAGCCATACGCAAAAATAAACGATTAGGTAAAAAGGCTGATTTTTGGCATCTAGATTTACCAGCTGAAACCAGGGGCTATGTGCCTAGACTATTAGCAGTTGCAGAATTAATAAAACACCCTGAACGCTATGGTCAAACGATTACACCAGTGGATAACAAGCCACAGTTGCAAGTGGTAACACTGGATTCGCAATTCGATTTGGACACCATTGCGCAGTGGGCGGATATTAGTCTGGATGATGTTTATACGCTTAATCCTGGATTGAAGCGCTGGGCGACACCTAGCAATCCACCTTATGTTATTTTATTGCCAATCGATAAAGCTAAAATTTTTGAGAGAAATTTAAACAGTCATCCAAAAAATACTCGGGTCCGATGGCTCAGGCACAAAGTGACCTCTGGTGAGAGCCTCAGTTTTTTGGCACATAAATTCAAAACCACATTAAGCCAAATTAAAAGCATTAACAATATGAGTAGCAATCTAATTAAAGTGGGTGATTATTTGATTGTGCCACTTGCACAACGTGCTGAAAATGACTACGCGCTCTCTGAAAATGAGCGTGAAAAACGTCGGCTAAATTCCAAGAAAATAGGCGTTAAAATAATCCACACAGTTGCTAAGGGTGACAACTTGTGGAAGGTTGCCAAGCAATACAATGTTAAAATTAAAAGCCTTGTTAAATGGAACCACCTTGTCCATGACAAGCCTTTGTCTATTGGTAAAAAATTGGTTATATGGCAAACTAAAGCTACTAAAAATAAGGATTTATCCAAGATTACTAGCGTAGGAATTGATATCAACAGAAAGGTGACTTATCGAGTGAAAAGTGGTGATAATCTGTCCACCATTGCTAGAAAATTTAAGGTGCGTGTCAGGGATCTTAAATTATGGAATCAATTAGACAGTGCAAAGCCCCTGCAAATAGGACAAAAACTTAAAATTATTGTTAACGTTGTTAATTCTAAGATGAAATAAGATCATGAATGCTTTACCCATTAATAAAATATTTTTAGCCGGCTTTGCCTTTGCACTGACGCATTGGAAAAAAATTATCGAGATTTCTATTTTTCCATTGATAATCTCCTCGCCATTTTTAATGATTGTGCCAGAGTTGTTGGGATTAATGGAGCAGGTGTTTAGCGGGGGTGAATTGCTGGATGTTCAATTGCCTGACAACATGATGGTCTATCTTATCTTGTTTCTTTATGGCTATATTACGCTATCAATCAACATGTATCGTTTAGTGATGTTGGGCGAGCAATCAGCCGGTGGCTTTATGCCAGTTCTAGATGTGATTAAAATTATTCGGTTTATCGGTTTAACGCTTTTTGTTGGCCTAGTTACTGTCATTCCAGTGATGATTACCGGGATGCCTTTGTTGCAACTGATCGTGTATTTCTTAATTATTCCAATCACCCTAAATTTTGTTGGTATTGCGATTGATCAGCCCTTAAAATATAAATGGAACTTATCATTCACAACACACATGAATTTGTTCTTTTTGCAAGCAATTTTGCCTGCATTAGTCGGCATGTTGTTTGCTGCACTGGCCAATATTGTTGGACTTGGGCCAATATTAGAATGGGTGGCTAAGGTAGTGGTATTTTATTGGACACTAGTCACCTTAGCATTATGTTATCAGTTGATTCAAACTAATAGCTCAGCGTAAAGCCTTTAGGGTAGCGCATATCAAATGTAATTTGTTTGACTTTTTTTGAAGGTTTTAATTCAGAATAAGCCTTTATAAAACGCTCTAATCGTTGCTCTTGTTGTTGATAACCTAAAATCACTTTAACATTGGGCTCAAAGGTAAGTTGATCAATATTCGCTCTAGAGAAAGAGGTAATAATCATATCTCCAGATAGCATTTGGTAATCTTGGTAATCTGTGTAGAGTCCAATAATCTTTGTTTGGTCTGCTTCTGATCGCGCTAAAACTGCTTCTGATGAAATGATTGTTTTTGGAATAAATAAGTCACCTGTACTTGATATATAGCCCATACAATCAATCTTATTTTTAGTCTTGCAATTGGTGTTTTCCCAGCGCATGGCAATGTCTTGTGATTCAATATTGACTTGAATTGAATTCCAAAATAAGCGTTCAACATGTGCAGTACCAACCCAAGGCTCAGATTCTAATGTTTGCTTGATTTCGTGTAGATTGAGTTGGTACTTGTCTTGAATGAGTGATTGTATTTTATCTGCCAAAACCGCTTGATCAATAGGCAAAAATTCATCAATCTCCCAATGAACTTCTGCTTTTAAAAATTCGGTTGGCTTAGACTCTAAAATACGCCAAGTAATAAAGGCCAGCATTGCAAAAAAAGGTAGGGCCTTAGCTATAGGGAGGAGTAATTTCCCGAGTGATTTTTTACGTTTATTGTATCGAGTGTTGCGTTTTCTAATCATTGAGAATTGTTAAGACTAGTTCATCAAAGCTTAACCCTATTGCTTTTGCAGCCATAGGTACCAAAGAGTGTGAGGTCATGCCAGGCACAGTATTGATTTCTAATAGGTAAGGTTTTTGATCTTTATCGAGAATAAAATCAACCCGACCCCAGGTTTTGGCACCCATGATATTAAAAGCGTCTAGGGCAATAGATTGTAGTTGTTGCTCAAGTGTGTTTGGCAGGTCGCACGGGCATAAATATTGTGTTTCATCTGAATGGTATTTAGATTCATAATCATAAAACCCATGGTCAGCAATAATTTGAATGACTGGTAGAGTTTTTCCATCCAGAATAGATACCGTATACTCTCCACCTTCAATCCACTGCTCAATCAATGCTTGGTTATCATACTGCCAAGCCAATGCAAGCGCTTTATCTAATTCTTCAGCGTGGGTTACCTTGCTAATACCGATACTAGAGCCTTCTAAAATTGGCTTTACTGCCCAAGGTAGTGGAAAATCAATGATGGGTGTAGATTTACCATTATTGGCTAAAACTGAGGGTGCTAGCGGTAAATCGTGTTGAGCCCAAATGGATTTTGTTATGGCTTTATTCATGCATAGTTCAGAAGCGCTAGAGTTGGTGCCTGTATAAGTAATATTACGCTGCTCTAATTGTTGCTGAATAGTGCCATCTTCGCCACCACGACCATGTAACACAACAAAAGCCTTGTCAAAAGATTGAGACCATAACTCATCAAGATTGTCACCTTGCCAATCAAACTTAAAGCATTCAATGTTCTGATTTTTTAACGCTTGATAAACTGCCTCGCCACTGTTAAGTGAAACCGCACGTTCTGCAGAGTTACCACCCATAAGTACCGCAATCATATGATCACCACCTCTGTTTCTAAGTCAATATCAAACTTAGATTTTACGGTTTGTTGAATGTGAAATATTAACTTTTCAATATCAGTTGCTGAGGCTTTGTTTTGATTAATAATAAAATTAGCATGCTTATCAGAAACACAAGCACCCCCAATACAAAAACCTTTTAAGTTACTGTCTTCAATCAGTTGGGCGGCATGATGGTTTTTTGGGTTTTTAAATACACTGCCACAATTGGCTTCACCAATTGGTTGTGAGGTATTGCGTTGTTCTAATAGTGCTTTGATATCTTTTTGTTTTTCGATTTGGTCAAATTTAAAACGGGCAGCAATAAAGTACTCATTGTTGTTATTAGCCAACACTTGTCGATAGGAGATATCAAAATCTGTAGGGCTTCTTTCAAAGACGATACCTTGAGTATTGATGGTGGTAACGGAACTAATAAATTGCCAAATTTCACTACCAAATGCACCTGCATTCATTGCCAACGCGCCACCAACATTACCGGGAATAGCACTTAAAAATTCAGCACCGTTTAATTTTTTAGATTCGCAAAATCGAGAAAGTTTTGCCAGTGTTGTGCCTGCACCAGTAGTAACAGTTTGATTGTTAATTTCTAATTGGTTGAAGTGCTTGAGCTTAATAACAACCCCATCAAATCCTTGATCACGTACCAATAAGTTACTACCCAAACCTAGCATCAAAACAGGTTTTTGATTATTTTTTAAAAATTCAGACAGGTTGTTTAAAGTGTCGGGAATAAAAAAATCTTGTGCTGTACCACCTGTTCGAAACGAGCAGTATTTGCCCATCGGCTGGTTATGAGCCAGCATATTCCTGTGTGAGTAAAGCAGGCAAGACATGAATATCACCAGCACCTAGCGTTAAAACAACATCGTTATTTTGAATGATGTTAGGTAGTACTTTTAAAACTTCATCAGTGTTTTTGATAACGACTGGATCGAGTGATGAACGTTGACGAATTGCATCTGCCAATGTACCAGAGTTAATGTGAGCTATCGGTTGTTCGCTAGCAGGATAGATGTCTAGCAGAATAAGGGCGTCCGCTTTGGATAGGGCGCGAGCAAAATCATCAAATAAGTCCCTGGTGCGCGAGTAACGATGTGGCTGGAAGATGACTACCAAGCGTCGATCTTGATAGGTGCTATATAAGCTTTCGAAAACTGCATTGATTTCATTAGGGTGATGACCGTAGTCATCAAATAAAGCCACCGATCGCTCGGCAATATTAAGTGTGCCGTGATAATCAAGCCGTCTTGCAACACCAGAAAAAGTCTTTAACGCACTTTGAATAATATCAACACCAATGTCTAATTCACAAGCCACGCCAATCGCAGCCAAGGTATTCAAGATATTGTGCCTACCAATAAGATTTAACTCAACACAGAATGATTGGCCGTATTTTTTACAGATAACATCAAAATGCATTTGTCGATTTTTTTGAGTGATGTTCGTGGCCCGCACATCAGACCCTTCATTAAACCCATAAGTAACCAAAGGTCGATGGATGTCATCAAGGATGTCTTGAACACCAATATCGTCCGCACATAGTATGCAAGCACCATAAAAAGGCAAATTAGAGGTGAAACTGACAAAGGCATCGGTGAGCTTGCGATAGTCATTGTCATAGGTAGCCATATGATCTTGGTCAATATTGGTAATGACACTGAGCATGGGTTGTAAATGTAAGAACGAAGCATCAGATTCATCTGCTTCAGCGATCAAATAGTCACTCTCACCAAGTTTGGCGTTGATGCCACTTGAATTTAAAATACCACCAATGATGTAAGTGGGATCTAGCTTGGCAACATTAAGAATATGTGTAATTAAACTGGTGGTGGTGGTTTTTCCATGGGTTCCAGCCACAGCAATGCCAAACCGAAAGCGCATGATTTCAGCCAGCATTTCAGCCCTTGGTACGGTTGGAATATTGAGCTCATGTGCTTTGATTAATTCTGGATTATTATCACTAATAGCACTAGATACAACTACAGCTTGCGCAGTGACAACTTGATCAGCCGAATGTTTGTAACTAACGGTACAACCTAAGTCTTGCAATCGGCGTGTTGCTTTATTTTCACAAAGGTCAGAGCCTGAAATTTGGTACCCAAGGTTATGTAAGACTTCAGCAATACCACTCATACCTGAGCCACCAATACCGATAAAGTGAATTTTTTGAATTCTAGAATTAGAGACTGGACGTAGATTATTCACGCTTTTGAAACAGTGATAATGCTCAATACTTGAATGCCTTCGCCACGACCAAAAGCGGTTAATCCTTCACCTGTGGTAGCGGTAATGCCAATATTGTTAGTTTGAGTGTTCATTAATTTTGCGATATTGGCTTTCAATTCTTCTATTTTTGGTGAAATCTTAGGTACCAAGCATTCAATTGAAATGGCAATGTGTTCAATGTGCCAATCATCAAGATCATTCAATGCTAGTTTTAAATATTCAGTGCTATCAGTTATTCCTTGTTGGCAGAGTGTATCCGCTTTAGCACCTAAAATATTTTCTCCAGTGATTGAAGAGACGGCATTGGTAAGCGAATGTAAGATCACATCAGCATCACTGTTTCCACGTAAACCTTGCGGGTGATCAAATTCAATACCACCCAAAATAAGCAATTTGCTATTAGTGACATCAAATGCGTGAGAATCTTGCCCAAGTCCAGTTTTAATGTTCATTTAATTGTTTGATTCTAAATAAAAGTTAGCCAAATCTAGGTCTTCTGGCGTGGTGATTTTAAGGTTGCTCTTACTACCTTCAATCAATATAGACTCAAGCCCAAGAGCTTCAATACTACTGGCTTCATCGGTAATATTTAAATTATTTTTCATGATGTTATCCAAGGCTTTTGATAATACACCAAATCGATACATTTGGGGTGTTTGCGCCTGCCAAAGATTAGACCTATCTAGGGTGGTTTCAACCTGAATATTGTCAGCTTGTTTGATAGTGTCAACTACTCGAGTGGCTAGCAATCCACCCGTTGGATGATCTTCAAGCTGCTTGATTAAGTTAATCACGTCAGTGGTTTTTACGCAGGGTCTTGCCGCATCGTGAACCAGTATCCAATCATTATCATTGGCAAAAGGCCTGAGTGTGTTTAAAGCTGAGATCACTGAATGAAACCGCTCTTTACCACCAATTGCTGTGGCGAGTAATTTTGAATGATTGAAAAATTCCGATTGTTCGAAGTGATTGTCGTTTTTAGCAATGGCAACTACACAACCTTTGATTTGATTAATGCTCAGTAAAGTTTTTAAGGTTTGATCGAGTACACTCAAGCCATTGTTTAGCTTTAGATATTGTTTAGGAGTATCACCCCCGATACGTGATCCAACACCACTAGCAGGCACAATCAAAAAGTGTTGGTCAATCGACATTAAAAGACAAGTAATTAAAAGATGGGTTTATTATACCCAAGGTATGATCAAGGATTTTGCGGCGTAATTTGGTAGTAAATTTCACCCTTTTTTATCAGTCCAAATCGATAACGCGCTTGAGATTCTAAAATCTCCATATTAGAGGCGGTTTCTGCTTTGAGTTCAGTTCGCTTTACGGCGTTTTGTTTATCCAATGTTTGGTTGGCTTGGATACGTTGGTCAATACCGTCTTGCTTGTTGATTAAAGAAGTTGGGAACTGATTAATGAAAAAATTTTGACGTATCAAAGTGGCTAGAACTACAATTAGAATAATGGTAATCCAATATTGATAAAAAAAGCCAAATACTGAATTTGGCTTTTTTGTATTTCCCTTATTAGGATTTCTTGCTGTTTGTTTTCTCAATTTTAATGTGACTAAGGTTTAGCCATCAGCAAGCATTTCACCGTCTTTTTTATCTTGAAATGCCATTAAGAAACCACCACCAATAATGTAGATAAAGGAAGCGATTACGCCAAATGCTGCAATATATTGTGCAGTGCCGGAAATAATTTCCATATAAGAAAGTATGATTAAAGCCAGTGGTGCGACCAAGGTGACAGCCATGGTGCTTAATAATAAAATATGACCTCTTTTGGCGCTATTATCAACAGTTGAACTCATTTTTTATTCCCCCTTTGTATTAAATAATAATGGCATTATATCACAGGTTTTTATAAGCTAAATTGATACCAATCAATTTTTTATCAGTCGTGTCTTAGAGTGTTTGTCGTGCCATGCAAGATTATCTTTATTGAATAATTGATAAACAAACCCAAGCCCAACAACTGCAAATGATATTGTGGCTAATGCAAATCGAACAAAAGCTTGTTTGTGCGTGATGTTATCTCCATTACTTTGCTCTATTTGGAATTTCCAAGTTTTCATGCCCAGCGTTTGTCTGCCTTTAACCCATGACCAGGTAAAGTAAAAATAAACTGTGATTAAATAAATACCAAACATAAGTAAGTCAGTTTGAGCTTGCTTATCAAAAAATGCAATAAGTATGGCGCCAACAATAGAAAATGCCAATGAAAAGGCTAGAATAATATCGTAGGCAATCGCCCCTAATCTGCGTAATAAAGAAACATCAGATTTCATAATTACTTACCCATCAGTATTTTTGGATTAACCACAGTTTGATTGAGATAAATACCCCAATGAAGATGCGGGCCGGTTGATCGGCCAGTTTGTCCGATGGTGCCAATAGTGTCACCTTGCTTAATTGTTTCCCCTTGTTTGACTAGGTGCTTGTTCATATGAAGATAAACGCTGATTAGCCCTTGCCCATGATCTAGAAAAATAGCATTGCCGTTAAAGAAAAAATCACCTGCTAAAATCACTTTTCCATCTGCAGGGGCTTTGATGGGCGTGCCTGTATCACCTGCATAATCTAGCCCAGTATGGGGTCGACGTGCCTGCCCATTATAAAAACGCTTAAGCCCAAAAGGACTGGTGGTTACACCATTAACTGGGCGCGTGAACAATCCATCAGAAAAAGCACCAGCAGAAAATATTTTTCTAGCACTTGAAAGCACAGGCCTTTCTGACTTGATGCGATCCATATGTGCCAAGTTAGGATTGACGTATTTTTTATTTTTACCTTTAAGGGTAATGTGTTGCTCGGTATAGGTATGTTCCGTTACTTCAAAATCAAATGATCGAGTAGAGGCATCCTGAACTTTAATGGTTTTTTTTCCGAGCTTTTCCATTAATGGAATACCGACCAATACTTGCCAGCGCTGATCTTTGATGTGTTGTACGTATAAAGGCATATTATTGTAAAACGCCTTTGGATTTGAATGGTTGGTTTCAAAATCAATCACTGCAATACCACCGGGTATTGCAGTATTTTTAACTGGAATATTGGCCAGTACAATAGCGGGAATAAATAAAAGCAATAAGCTAAGTTTTTTCAATTTTTTTAACCTGGGAATAAATTTTGCCATCACTAAGTAGCGTGGTCATTGTCTCATCTATTTTAACGTTAATAGTCGAATGTAGCACTTGATTATCTTGAATAGTAGAAATACTATAACCGCGTGACAGAGTGTTGAGTGGTGACAAGTGATCAAGCCCTAACGTGTGTTGGGATAATTTATTTTTTTGCCAATCTAACGTATTGTTGATGGATTTTTCTAATCGTTCATGCAAGCCATTCAGTGTATTTTTATGCTGAACAACAAGCCGTTGAATGCTTTGCTTAAGTTGTATTTTGGCTAAATAATTCAGCTGCTTGTTGTGGCTAATTCTAGTGCTAGGTGAATGTTGTTTTAACTGCTCAAACAGAGTGCTAATCTTGCTTTGATTTAAACTCACCAATGATTTCATCTGATAATTCAGATGCGTGTTTAAGCCGTCGAGTCTTTGTGAAAATAAATTAAGTTGTCGAGTTAAGTTTGGTGTGCTTAAGCTTAATTGCTGGAGTTGAGATTGGTATCGTTCTAATACTTGCTGACTAAGCCGAGTTAAGTGATTATTTAGTTTGTTCAACTTATTCAATAGCTCTAAACGATCTGGTGTTGCCAACATGGCAGCAGCACTCGGGGTTGGTGCACGTACATCAGCGACAAAATCTGCAATCGTGGTGTCAGTCTCATGACCAACAGCACTGATAATTGGCGTTTTAGCAGCGAATATGGCTCTGGCTAACATCTCTTCGTTAAAAGCCCATAGGTCTTCTAAAGAGCCACCACCTCGAGCCAAAATTAACACATCACATCGATTTGATTGATCCGCGGCCTTAACAGCTTGAGTTAATTTTTCTGCCGAGCCTTCACCTTGCACGACTGAGTCGAATAATAAAATTTCAGAAAATGGATAACGCTTATTGAGTACTTTAATAATATCGCGAATAACTGCGCCATTCGACGAAGAAATAACACCAATCGTATTGACTGTAGTAGGTAATGATTTCTTATGCTGAACATCAAACAGACCTTCGTCTTTGAGTTTGGTTTTGAGCTGTTCGAAGGCCAGTTGTAAGTTGCCCACACCGACAGGCTCAACATGTTGAATGATCAGCTGAAAATCACCTCGTGCCTCATACAAGGTTGGCGCAGCACGCACTAATACTTCTAGTCCATTTTCAGGGTTGAATTTAATATTGCGTTGGTTAAGGCGGAATAGCGCACAACGAATTTGCCCACGACTATCCTTGAGTGAGAAATACCAATGCCCAGAAGCAGGACGAGATAAATTAGAAATCTCACCTTGTAGCCAACAAGTGGGAATGTTGTTTTCAATGGTTTTATTACACAGTGATAAAAAGTCAGAGACCGTGTAGATTTCATCAATATTAAACATGTTAGTTTTGTTTTAGTAGTACAAATACGGCGCCCGTACCACCGTCTTTATCAGGGCAAGAATTAAAAGCCAACACTTGAGGATGTTGACTTAAAAAACTCACCACTTGGGTTTTTAAAATACTCATGCCATTTTCAGAGTGATAGCCTTTGCCATGAATGATTTGAATAAAAGGCTCAA
>QOAB01000036.1 GCA_003978285.1 Candidatus Thioglobus sp. | reverse complement strand
TTAGGCCCAGACTTCCGTTTGCGTGATAAAAACGAATATGCGCAGTGGTATGGTTTGGAAAATTTCCAAGATGATCTACTTGCATCGTCGGTGTATGGGCTTTCTGAAATCAATCGCGAGCAAATTAAAGGAGCGCAATTGATTGGCAACCCAGGCTGCTTCCCGACTACCGTTTTGTTGGCGCTTAAGCCATTGATTGAAAAGAATTTAATCGATTTATCAAATATTGTTGTTGATTCCAAAACGGGTGTGAGTGGTGCGGGTCGTGGTGCAAACCAAGCAATGCTATTATGTGAGGCCAGTGAGTCAGTTAAAGCTTACGGCATCAGTGGCCATCGTCACTACCCAGAAATCAAACAAGAATTAAGTCTATTGGCCGGTGGTAAGCCTATTGGCTTAACTTTCATTCCACACTTGGTGCCAATGATTCGTGGCATGGAATCCACAATATATGTGGACTTATTAGATACTGACGTTGATGTACAATCAACACTTGAAGCCGCTTATAAAGACGAGCATTTTGTGACCGTTCTTAGCGCAGGTATTGTGCCCGAAACGCGCAATGTTAAATCAAGCAATTTCTGTCAAATTGCCGCACAGAAAACAGTAGGTGGTAAGTTAGTGGTGACATCCGTAATTGATAATTTGATTAAAGGTGCAGCAGGACAAGCAATACAAAACATGAACATTATGTTCGATATAGATGAAGGGCTAGGCCTAGAGCAAATCGGCTTACTACCTTAAAGGAGATAAATATGGACACAGCACAAGCTTTAGAAGAAGCTGATATTATTTTTAGCGACTCTGCTGCTAAAAAAGTAGCCGACTTAATTGTTGAAGAAAAAAATGACGAGCTAAAACTACGCGTCTACATTACGGGTGGCGGTTGTTCTGGTTTTTCTTACGGCTTCACTTTTGATGAAAAATACAAAGAAGGTGACTCAACTGTTGATAACAATGGTGTGCGCCTTGTGGTTGACCCAATGAGCTACCAATATTTAATTGGTGCAACGGTTGACTACCTCGAAGACTTACAAGGTTCACGCTTTATTATTCACAATCCAAATGCCAAAACCACTTGTGGTTGCGGTTCATCGTTCTCAGTATGATTGAATATGTCCCTGGTTTAGCCGGCGTTCCGGCAACAGAATCTTCTATTTCTTCGATTGATGGTGAAAATGGCATCTTGGCTTATCGTGGTTATTCCATTGAAGACCTAGTCAAAAACTCTTCTTTCGAAGAAACTTCAATGCTGTTATTACATGGTGAATTACCAAACCAAGAAGAGCTTGCGAAGTTTAGATGCTTGTTGCAAAGTCATTATCGCGTAAAGTCAAACATCCGTACGATGATGTGGTCATTGCCGCCAACGGGTCATCCGATGAACGTGTTACAAATGGCAATCGCCTCAATGGCAACTTTCTATCCAGAAGCCAAGGCCGCAACTCCTGACTCTGATGTAACGCAAGTGGCACTTATCCATATTTTGTCGACCACAGCCACCTTGGTTTCTATGTGGGAAAACATACGCAACGGTTACGACCCAGTACCACCTGACCCATCAATGGGCTATGCACAAAACTTCCTGCACATGCTTTGTGGCAAAGAGCCTAGTGATGACATTGTTAAACTGTTTGATGCTTGCTTAATTTTGCACGCTGAACACACCATTAATGCCTCAACCTTTTCGGCCATGGTAACTGCTTCTACGCTAACCAATCCATTTGCCGCCATGTCAGCAGCCGTTGGCACTTTAGCCGGCCCGCTACACGGTGGTGCCAACGAAGATGTACTCAACATGCTAGATGAGATTGGCGAGGCTAAGAATGCGCGCGGCTACATTGAAAATCGTCTAAAAAATAAACAAGTGATTTGGGGCATGGGACATCGCGAATACAGCGTCAAAGATCCTCGTGCCACTATTTTGCAGAAAATGATTGAAGAATACGTCAACAAAACAGGTATCACCCTATCTAAGCGTTTCGAAACCGCATTAGAGGTAGAGAGCGTTTGTGAAGAGCTATTGTCTGCTAAAGGCGTCTATCCAAATGTTGACTTCTATTCTGGTATTTTGTATGCAGAAATCTTACAACTTCCAACCGACCAATTCACACCTATTTTTGCGGTTGCACGCTCAGCAGGCTGGTTAGCGCATTGGAGAGAACAAGTGCACCATAATCGTATTTTCAGACCAACGCAAATCTACACAGGCGTTGATTTTAGAAAATACCCAAGCAAATAGATCAAATCAAACATGGATAAGACGACACATTTTGGCTTTAAAGATGTTGCCACTGACGACAAGCAAAGCTTAGTTAGGGGCGTTTTTGACTCAGTAGCTAGCAAGTACGATCTTATGAATGACGTACTTTCATTTGGTGCACACCGTTTATGGAAGCGCTATACCATTGCCTCAAGCAACGTGAAGGCTGGAGACAAAGTGTTAGATATTGCTGGCGGAACCGGCGATCTAGCCATTGAGTTTAGAAAAAAAGTTGGTGACTCTGGGCAAGTTGTTCTAAGCGACATTAACGCCGCCATGCTTGATGAGGGCAGAAAAAACTTAATCAACAACGGTATTTTTGGTGTGGAATTTGTCCAACTTAATGCGCAACAAATTCCATTTGCAGATAACACCTTTGATTGCGTTAGTATTGCCTTTGGCCTTAGAAACGTCACTGATAAAGATCAAGCGCTCAAAGAAATGCACCGCATTCTCAAGCCAGGTGGTTGTTTATTAATTTTAGAATTTTCTAAAACTGATTCTGAGTTTTTGAAAAAATTTTACGATTTTTATTCATTTAGCGTTATGCCAAAACTTGGTGGTATGATTGCTGATGATGAAGAATCTTATCAATATTTAGCCGAATCCATTCGCAAGCATCCTGATCAAGAAACACTAAAATCTATGGTGTTGGACGCAGGCTTTGGTTTCTGCGAGTATCACAACCTATCGGGTGGTATCGTTGCTTTGCACAAGGGTGTCAAGGTTTAAATCCCATGCAACACTTTGTGCTTGAACAAGCCTTAAACTATTTAATCGATCAAGGTAATGCAGACCTAAGTGCGCTCAACGGCAAAACACTGTACTTTGCCTTAGAAGACTTACCGCTCAACGTTAACTTCATCTGCACCAATGATCGTATTTTTGTCACCACAGACACAAGTGCTGGAGCCGATGTCGACATCAAGCTCAAATCTAGTGTTTTCTTAGCGTTATTTCAAGGTGAAGACTTAACCGAATTACTTCGACAAGACAAAATCATCATCCATGGTGATGTTAAAACCGCGCAATTATTAGTCGACCTACTTCAACAGATTGACATCGACTTCGAAGAAGTGCTGTCTAAATACACTGGTGATATTGTTGCCCATCAAATAGGAAAACTGGCTAAAAGTTTTAAAGCGTCTGACAACCCGTTAGAGGCACTTAAAGACGAACTGACCGCTTTACTCATCACGCCAACAAAATCAAAACTGTTTAAAAACAAGGGCACCTAAAACAGATGCGTAACTTGGTCAGATTTTTTGCTATCTCACGTATTTTAATGCGCTATCGATTGGATAGCCTAGTCTTATCCACGCCTTTATTAAAAAGCTTTAAGCCGCTTTTATATTTAATCCCCTGGCATTACTTTCCAGTAAAGCAATACACCCGTGGCGAACGCATTCGTTTAGCATTAGAAGAGCTGGGGCCAATTTTTATTAAATTTGGACAAACGCTTTCTACCAGACGAGATTTATTGCCAAATGACATTGGTGATGAATTAGCCAAACTGCAAGACAGCTGCCCTGCCTTTGATCCGGCCAAAGCCAAGCGCATGATTGAACAATCTCTGGGTGATAGCACAGAGCACTTGTTTAAACAGTTTGATCTAACGCCACTAGCCTCAGCCTCCATTGCCCAAGTGCACACAGCCATTACGCATGATGGTGACGCTGTTGTGGTTAAAGTGGTACGCCCTAATATTGACCAAACCATTAAGCGTGATATCGCATTGATGTACGCTTTGGCTAAATTGATTAGCAAGCATCCAATAAGTGAAAAGGTACGCCCTTTAGAAATTGTCGCAGAATTTGAAGCTATTATCTTAAATGAGCTAAACATGCTTAATGAAGCTAACAACGCCTCTCAACTACGACAAAATTTTCAAAATTCAAACTTGCTCTATGTGCCAAAAGTGCACTGGGATTTGTGTAGCGAAAACATCTTAACTACCGAGCGCATTTACGGCACGCCCGTCGGTAATATCGCCCAACTTAAAGCCGATAATGTCGACCTTAAAAGATTGGCCGAAGAGGGTGTAATTATCTTTTTTACTCAGGTATTTAAGCACAACTTCTTTCATGCTGATATGCACCCCGGTAACATCTTTATCGGCGCTGATGGCAACTATATTGGTGTTGATTTTGGCATTATGGGCACACTCACCGAAACCGATAAAGACTTTCTTGCCGATATCTTTTTAGCATTTTTTAATCAAGATTATCGTGGTGTGGCTAGTGCTTACATTGAATCAGGCTGGGCAGGTGCTAGTACTGATGTGGTAGCCTTTGAAAAAGCCATCGGTAGAATCTGCGAACCCATGTTTGAAAAATCTTTAGGTGAAATTTCCTTTGGACAGGTGCTCATGGATTTAATGGCTGAAGCGAAAAATTTTGATATCACTGTTCAGCCACAACTGTTATTATTAGACAAAACCCTGTTGAATATTGAAGGGCTGGGCAGACAACTTTACCCGCAACTAGATTTATGGGCAACAGCAAAGCCCTTTTTAGAAGACTTAGTCAAAGAGAAATACAGCATGAAAAACACATTTGAAAAACTCAAAGAACAAGCGCCACAATTGTTAAAAGACATTCCAGAATTACCAGCATTAGCCATTAGCGCCCTAAAGCAACTCGACAAAATGAAAGACCTGTCTGGCCTATACGCCAAACAAACAGACTCAATTGTTACACAACTAAAAGACAACGCCAACAAACAAACGTCGGCTATTTTTGCAGGAGCACTGGTCATACTTTCAGGTATTTTGGCTACCAATGCTTTATGGTTGGCAAGTGGTGTCAGTGCCGCAGTTGGCTTGGTGTTCTGGATCAAGTCTAGATAACGTTTTCTTTAGTCCTATTTTCGGGTAAAATCATCACCTCGATATGTTTGGTCGCAAAGCATATTGTTTATGTAACACCCAATTGGTGGGTGTTTTTTTATTTTTTGGAGAGTCAAAATGGGCATGATAATTAATGCAACAACAAGAGATGACCAGGGCAAAGGTGCGAGCCGCCGCCTGCGTCGTGAAGAGAAACTACCTGCTATCGTTTACGGTGCGGGCAAAGAACCTAGTGCAATTTCACTAAACATACACGAGATCACACATCTATTAGAAAACGACGATGCATTCACGTCAGTTTTAGATTTGTCGATTGATAAAAAAGTAGAGCCTGTCATTATTAAAGACTTACAGCGCCACCCTGCTAAAAACACCGTTACACATGTTGACTTATTACGCATCAACAT
Organism: Candidatus Thioglobus sp.; assembly: GCA_003978285.1. The sequence goes on along the minus strand of QOAB01000036.1, from coordinate 4,956 downwards.
GAAACAAACTATTGTTACCAGCATTCCACTGAACTTTACTGGCTCTGACGACAACGAAGCAGTTCGTCTAGGCGCTATCCTTAACCAGTTTGTTAATACTGTTGAGGTTTCTTGTTTGCCAGCAGACATGCCGAATGGTATTGAAGTTGACATTAGCAATCTTGCTATAGGCGATCACATTAGCCTAACCGGTATTAGTATGCCAGAAGGTGTAACACTTACTGCACTCACACATGGTGATATTGAAGCGCACGATCAAAGCGTTGTTGCTGTTCAAGAAGCGAAACTAATGGCTGAAGAAGTCGAAGAAGAAGTGATTGAAGCTGATGGCGATGAGTCTGCTGAAGGCGACGATGCTGAACAAGACGACTCAGATTCAGACTCTTAATTTGAGCTAAAACATTATGGCGATTAAACTGATTGTTGGCTTGGGCAACCCAGGCAAAGACTATCAGCCTCATCGCCACAACGTTGGTTTTTGGTTTTGTGATGCACTTGCGCATTTATACTTAGGTACTTTCAAAAAAGAGGTCAAGTTTTTTGGTGATGTAGCACAGGTCAATGTTGCAGGATTAAGCTTGCGCTTACTAAAGCCAAATACTTATATGAACCGCTCAGGTCAATCGATTCAAAGTATTGCTAAATTCTACCAAATTAACGCTGATGAAATTTTGGTAGCACATGATGATCTAGACCTCAACCCTGGCATCGCTCGAATCAAATTTAGCGGAGGACATGGTGGTCACAACGGCCTTAGAGACACTATTAAAGCGCTTAATGGTAATGATTTTTACCGATTAAGAATCGGCATTGGTCACCCAGGTGACAGATCAAAAGTGGCTGATTTTGTTCTACATACGCCTAATAAATCAGAGATTGAACCAATACAAACATCATTGGTTAATTCATTGAACGTTATTGAACAAGTAGTTAAGGGTGATATTGAGCCTGCCATGAAGACGCTACACACACAAGGATAAAAATGGGATTTAAATGTGGTATTGTTGGCTTGCCCAACGTCGGAAAATCAACCCTCTTTAACGCATTAACTCAGGCAGGGATTGATGCTGCTAACTATCCATTTTGTACAATTGAGCCGAATGTAGGTATCGTACCGATTAATGATAAACGCCTACAGCAACTGGCTGATATCGTCAATCCTGAAAAAATCCTACCCACCACCATGGAGTTTGTCGATATTGCCGGCTTGGTTGAGGGTGCTTCAAAAGGCGAAGGGCTGGGCAACCAATTTTTAACCAATATTCGTGAAACTGATGCCATTGTTCATGTGGTTCGTTGTTTTGAAGATGAGGACATTATCCATGTTGCTGGAAAAATATCGCCGCTCGATGACATTGAAATCATCAACACTGAACTTGTATTAGCTGATCTAGCCGCGGTTGAAAAACTTTATCAAAAAGCCATTAAAAACACCAAATCTGGCCAGAAGGATGGGTTACCACTTAGAGATTTATTAGAAAAAATATTACCAACTCTTGAAGCAGGTGAAAGCGCAAGAACTCTGTCTTACGATGATGAAGAGCTAAAACTACTCAAAGGCTTCCAATTGTTAACCATTAAGCCTGTGCTCTACGTTGCCAACGTCAGCGAGGAGGGGTTTAATAACAACCCTCACCTCGATGTTGTGACTAACTTTTCCAAAGCAGAGGGCGCACAAGTTGTGGCAATTTGCGCTGATATTGAAGCTGAAATCTCTGAGCTCGATCTTGAAGAAAAACAAGAGTTTTTATCTGAAATGGGTCAAAGCGAATCTGGCCTAGACCGTCTTATTAAGTCTGGATATGCCTTACTAGGCCTACAAACCTACTTTACTGCTGGCGTCCAAGAAGTTCGTGCTTGGACCATTAATGCTGGTGATAGTGCGCCACAAGCGGCAGGTAAAATTCATGGTGATTTTGAAAAAGGCTTTATTCGTGCTGAAACGATTGCCTTTGATGATTTTATTCAGTACGGTGGTGAAAAAGGCGCCAAAGAGGTAGGTAAACTGCGTTCAGAAGGCAAGGAATACATTGTCCAAGACGGCGATGTGGTACACTTCTTATTTAATGTTTAACCCTCAACAAGCTTAATCAATGATCGCTAAAAAACAAACCAAACTACTCATTATTCTGGACGGCTGGGGGCATTCTGATGTTGTTGAAAATAACGCAATCGCCCAAGCTGAAACCCCTATATGGGACAAGTTAAACGAACAATTTCCTCATTCTTTAATCAGCACCAGTGGTAAAGAAGTTGGCTTGCCTGGCGAACAAATGGGCAATTCAGAAGTTGGTCATTTGAACTTAGGTGCAGGTCGTGTTGTTAAACAAGACTTTACCCGTATTCACAATGAAATTGGAAACGGCGATTTCTTCAGAAACCCAATTTTAAGAAATTCATTGGATTATGCTAACGACAACAATAAAGCCGTCCATATTATGGGCTTATTGTCAGATGGTGGCGTTCATTCGCATGAAGAGCAAATTCACGCCATGTTAGAGATGGCCAAAGAACGTGACTGTCAAGAAGTGTATTTACACATCTTTGCTGATGGTCGTGACTGTGGACAAAAAAGCGCTAAAAAATACATTCAAACACTCGAAGACAAAATTAACGAAATTGGCGTTGGTGAGATTGCTAGCGTAATCGGTCGCTATTTTTCAATGGACCGCGACAATCGTTGGGCTCGTGTACGCTGTGCTTATGAGTTAATCGCTAGAGGTAAAAGTAAATTTATCGCTAAAACAGCACTCGATGCCATTGATATGGCTTATGAACGTGGCGAAACAGATGAGTTTATCCAGTCTACTACAATTAAAGCACCAACAAAGATTAGAAAAGGCGACGTGCTTATCTTTATGAACTACCGTGCAGACCGTGCCCGACAAATTACCCAGGCATTTGCCGATGAAAATTTCCAGGGTTTTTCACGTGGAACATTCGTACCAACACAATTTATCTGTTTAACCGAATATAAAAAAGACTTCAACTTACCTGTAGCCTACCCTTCGGCTAAATTAAACAACGTGTTGGGTAAATATTTGTCTAACTTAGGCATGACTCAACTTAGAATTGCTGAGACTGAAAAATACGCCCATGTCACCTTCTTCCTTAACGGCGGTGTTGAACGTCCTTTTTATGGCGAAGACCGAGTTTTGGTTCCATCACCTGATGTGGCCACTTACGACCTTCAACCAGAAATGAGCGCCTTTGAACTCACAGATGAGCTGGTAGAGCATATTGAAAGTCAAAAATACGACCTCATTATTTGTAATTTTGCCAATACCGACATGGTTGGTCACTCTGGCAAACTCGATGCTGCTATTAAAGCCGTTGAAGCGGTTGATGCTTGCTTGGGTATCGTCTACCAAGCCATGAATGAAATTAATGGTGAGATGCTAATCACCGCTGATCATGGCAATGTAGAACAAATGGTCAATCCAGAAACTGGTGAAGTACATACGGCACACACCAACAACTTAGTGCCGTTACTTTTTGTTAGTACTCGCGCTGCCACAATTGCCGAACCTGGCACAGGCTCTTTGTCTGACATTGCGCCAACATTGTTGACAATGATGGATGTCGAACAGCCGGATGAAATGACGGGCACTAGCTTACTAACCTTTGAATAACAACTCTTATATAATTGAATTTAAAAACAGGAGAGAAAAATGAAACAATCTAATTTTATCGCACCTTCTATCTTAGCTGCTGACTTTGCTAGACTAGGTGAAGAAGTTGATAACGTTCTACGTGATGGTGCTGACATCGTTCACTTTGACGTAATGGACAACCACTACGTACCTAATCTAACCATTGGTCCATTGGTATGTGAAGCACTTAGAAATCATGGCGTAACAGCACCAATTGATGTGCATTTAATGGTAAAGCCGGTTGACAGAATCATTCCTGATTTTGTGGCCGCAGGCGCTTCATACATTACCTTCCATCCAGAAGCCTCTGAGCATATTGACAGAACCCTTGGCATGATTCAAGAAAGCGGGTGTAAAGCTGGCCTGGTGTTTAACCCAGCCACACCCTTGCACGTGCTAGACAATGTGATGGATAAAGTAGATATGATCTTACTCATGTCTGTTAACCCTGGTTTTGGTGGACAATCATTTATCCCACACACCTTAGAAAAGTGCCGTCAAGTACGAAAATTAATTGATGCTAGTGGTAGAGACATTCGTTTAGAGATTGATGGTGGTGTCAAAATTGACAACATTCGCGAGGTGGCTGAGGCCGGCGCTGACACGTTTGTTGCTGGTTCTGCAATCTTCAGCACTGATGATTATAAGGCTACTATTGATGCAATGCGTGCGGAGCTCGCTAAAGCATAAGATTAACGCATAGGCTTGTCGTATCAACACTGCTGCGGTATAATAATGCGTTTTACGATTTTAGTTACTTTCTAAGTAATAAAAAATCAAAAAGTTGAGTTGGGCGTCCAGTTTCGATAATGGGCGCCCAACTTATTTTAATGTATCACACAGCTTGACATGTTAGTCAGGGTGCCCTTTTGCAAAATAAAGGGTTGGCTAGCAGAAGCTGTGGAAGAAAGAAGTTGACTATGGTCAGCATTCTTTATTAACCCCGGAGAAAATATTATGGCAAAAACGTCCATGAAAAAAATGTTAGAGGCTGGTGTACACTTTGGTCACCGTAGCCGTTTTTGGCACCCAAAAATGGAGCGCTACATCTATGGCACTCGCAATGGTGTGCATATCATCAACCTAGAAAAAACCCTTCCACTATTTAATGATGTGCTGAATTTTGCATCAAAAACAGCGGCTGCAGGTGGTTCAATCTTATTCGTTGGCACCAAGAGAGCTGCTACTGATATCATCAAAGAAGAGGCGATTCGTTGTGGCATGCCATACGTAAATCACCGCTGGTTAGGTGGCATGATGACAAACTACAAGACTATTAAAGCTTCTATTAAGCGTTTAAAAG
>QOAB01000152.1 GCA_003978285.1 Candidatus Thioglobus sp. | reverse complement strand
AAGTTCAGCACTGTATACAGTTAGTGAAACCCAAACAGCCATTAAGTTGCGCCTAGGTGAAATTGTAACGGTTGAAAATACACCAGGTCTTAAATTCAAAACACCATTTGTTAATAACGTGGTTAAGTTTGATAATCGTATTCAAACCTTAGATACACCAGCAGAGCGTTTTTTAACCGGTGAAAAGAAAAATGTGATTGTAGATTCATACGTTAAGTGGCGTATTGTTGATGCGGAACAGTTTTATAAATCAATGGGTGGTAATATGGTTAGAACCAACAATCGTTTAGCGCAGATTATTAAAACTGGCCTTAAGAGTGAATTCTCTAAGCGTACGATTGCCGATGTGGTTTCAGGCGAGCGCAGTGAAATTATGGCCAATATTTTGCAAATGGCCAATAAAGACATTGTTGAATTTGGTATTAAAATTATTGATGTACGTATTAAACGTATTGATTTGTCTCAAGAGGTGTCTAATTCGGTTTATCGTCGTATGCAAGCAGAGCGTCAGCGTGTTGCTAAAGAGTTTAGATCTAAGGGTGCAGAAGAGGCTGAGATCATCCGAGCAGCGGCGGACAAAAAGCGTACGATTATTCTAGCGAATGCTTATCGTGATTCTGAGATAATTCGAGGTGAGGGCGATGCAGTATCTGCTAATAATTATGCGCAAGCTTATAATAAAAATGCAGATTTTTATTCATTCTATCGTTCGTTAGAGTCTTATAAAAAGTCGTTTGGTCAAAACAATGACATTATGGTGTTAAATCCAAATACAGAGTTTTTCCGTCACTTTAACCCAGAAGTTAAGTAATTCAAATATTGAGTTAATATGAGTACTTGGCAATTACCTGAAGGTATAGATGAGCTCACTGGCGATCGAGCGCTAGCGTTTGAATCTATACGTCGTCAGCTTTTAGATTTATACGCAGACAGAGGTTTTGGCTTAGTGATTCCGCCAATGGTTGAATATGTTGAGTCCTTACTATTAACTTCAGATTCAGTTGATGAGAAAACCTTTAAGTTTTTAGATTCGGCCAGTGGTAAGATGCTTGGCGTTCACGCTGATATCACCCCACAAATTGCCCGTATTGATGCGAAACGTGCCAGTAATGGTGTTGAAAAATATTGTTATGTAAATGCTATTTTACAAACCAAAGCAGATGACTTTTATGCATCTCGTTCACCGATTCAAGCCGGTGCTGAGCTTTATGGTTCTGATGATATTTCAGCTGATGTAGAGGTAATTAAGCTTATGCTTGAGAGTTTAAAGCTATTATCAATTGACCCAATTGTGCTTAGTTTGGGTAATGTGGCGATCTTCAATGCTTTGATTGCACAAGAGAGCTTGTCAGGCGAGCAAGTGGCAAAATTAAGACAAATTTTTGCCAGACGCTCAGCGCCAGATTTGGCTAAATTTATAGTCAGCGTGACGTTAAACAATGCAGACATGTTTAGTGCATTAATGAAGCTCGAAGGTGATACAAGTATCCTTGACAAAGCCTTGGGTGTTTTTAGTGATCTGCCTGAAGCAAAATCAGCCATTGAAGATTTAATTAAAATTAGCACTCAATTAAACACAGCCGATGTTGAAGTGATGATCGATCTTGCAGAGCTGAAAGCTTACGAGTACCACACCGGCGTTGTATTCTCCGCTTACAATGAGGACTACTCAAAAGCATTAGCACAAGGTGGCCGTTACAATGGGCTTAGTGCGTCTTTTGGTAAGGCCAGAGCAGCAACCGGTTTTTCGTTTGATTTAAAGTTTTTATCTCAAGCACAATAACATTAATCAGTAGGAATTAATATGTCAAAAAATGTGGTAATCATTGGCACCCAGTGGGGCGATGAAGGTAAAGGTAAGGTTGTTGATTTAATTACCGATAAAGTATCAAGTGTAGTTCGTTTTCAAGGCGGACATAATGCTGGTCATACGTTAGTAATTAATGGTCAAAAAACCGTACTTCATCTAATTCCTTCAGGTATTTTGCGCGACAATGTGGAGTGTTTAATTGGCCATGGTGTGGTGTTGTCGATGTCAGCAATGATTAAAGAGTTAGGTGAGCTAGATGCGGCAGGTGTTGATGCTAAATCACGTTTAAAAATCTCACCGGGTTGCCCACTGATTATGCCGTACCACGTCGCACTTGATAATGCGCGTGAAGTTAAACGTGGTAAAGCAGCGATTGGCACAACCGGTAACGGCATTGGCCCTGCCTATGAAGACAAAGTTGCTCGTCGTGGATTACGCGTAGGCGATCTTATAGATGAGGTAGCATTTGCTGAAAAACTTAAAGATGTGATGGAGTATCATAACTTTTCATTGACTAATTATTACGGTGTTGATGCTGTGGATTACGAAGCAACACTAACAGAAGCATTAGAACAAGCTAAGATTGTTAGACCGATGATTACCGATGTAACAGAGCAAATTCATCAGCACATTAAAAATAATGAAAATGTCTTATTTGAAGGTGCACAAGGTGCGCTACTAGATATTGACCAAGGTACTTACCCATTTGTTACTTCATCAAACACTACCTCAGGTGGCGCAGTTACCGGCTCAGGTGTTGGTGTAACGGATATTGACTATGTAGTCGGTATTGTTAAAGCTTATACTACACGTGTTGGCGGCGGCCCATTCCCAACAGAGTTAATTTACGATGTATCGACTGATGAAGGTGATGCAATTGGTAAAACACTAGGCACAGTAGGGCATGAATTTGGCGCAACTACAGGGCGTCAACGTCGTTGTGGTTGGTTAGATATGGTTACCCTTAATCGTTCATTCAACCTCAACGCAGTCACCGGTATCTGTTTAACCAAGCTTGATGTATTGGATTCTTTAGACAGTATCAAAATTTGTATTGCTTATGAATTAAACGGTGTAGAAGTAACAACACCACCGTATGATGCACAGGGTTATGCAGATGCGCAACCAATCTATATTGAAATGCCAGGCTGGAAAACTTCAACCATTGGAACCTCTTCATTTGATTCATTACCAATTGAAGCACAAAATTACATTCGCAAGGTGGAAGAGCTTTCTGGTTTACCAATTGACATCTTATCTACTGGCCCAGATCGTGACGAGACATTAATCCTTAAACATCCATTTGACGAGTAAATTATGAACGACCCCCACCAGAAAAGAGAATCAGAAAAATACGACAACCCCATCCCATCAAGGGAGTATATTCTTGAATTTATTAAAGAAAAACCATTAACCAAATTTGATCTATACGATTTATTAAAAGTTGATGGTAAACAAAAAAAGCCACTAACTCACCGCTTAAAAGCCATGGTTCGTGATCAGCAACTTAGCTGCGATCGAGAAGGTGTATTTAGTATTTTTAGCGGTAAAAGCGGAATAATGATAGGCACAGTGATTGCCAACCCTAAGGGCTTTGGCTTTATTAAACTAGAGGAAGGCGGTAAGGATTTACGTCTTTCTTCAAAGCAAATGCAGCTGGTCTTTCATGGTGACAAGGTTAAAGCTCGCCTACTTAATCAACGTGGCGATGCACAAATTGTTAAAGTCATTGAAAGTATTAAAACCGTGGTTGGTCGCCTACACCTAGATCAAGCTGGCGCTTACGTAGTGGTGGATGATAAACGCATTCGTAACAAGATCAATATTTCTGAAGTGACTGAAGACAACACCGATGAGCAAATCGTTATTGTTGAGATCATAAAATCACCAACATTCGAAAGTCTGGCGGTTGGTAAGATTACTCAAATTTTAGGCAACTATATGGATGAGGGTGTAGAAACTGATTCTGCACTTTATCGTAATGGCATTCCAGTTGATTTTTCTGAGGCGGCGCTAGCACAAACTAACAAGTTACCTACAACCGTTACCGATGAAGATAAAAAAGGCCGTATTGATATTACTGATATGAAATTAGTAACTATTGATGGCGAAGATTCACGTGATTTTGATGACGCTGTGTTTGCTGAGCCAACCAATAAGGGTTGGAAGTTAGTCGTTGCCATTGCTGACGTTTCACATTATGTAATAGAAGGTTCAGACTTAGACAATGATGCTATTGATCGTGGTAATTCAGTATATTTCCCACGTCGTGTGGTGCCAATGCTGCCTGAAGCTTTATCGAATGGATTATGCTCAATCAATCCTGACGTAGAGCGCCTGTGTATGACTTGTGAGATGAATATCGACTCAGAAGGTAATTTGCTTGACTATAAATTCTACCCAGCTGTTATGTTGTCCCATGCGCGCCTAACTTATACCAAAGTTAGCCAAATATTAGAGCATCATGACCAGGCATTAACCAACGAATACGCGTCGGTGTTAGACAATCTAAATACTTTATATGACTTATATAAAGCACTTAAAGCAGCAAGAACCAAGCGTGGTGTGATGGATTTTGATCGTATTGAGTCACAAATCATATTTAACGATAACGGTAAGATCGATGATATTATTGCTCGTTCTCGCAACGATGCTCACAAATTAATTGAAGAATGCATGCTTATGGCTAATCAAGCCACAGCTAAGTTCTTAGCGCACAATGATGAAGACTTTCTTTATCGAATCCACCCAAAACCTACTGCAGAAAAAGTAGAGACGACTCGTCAGTTCCTAACAGCGGTAGGTTTGACACTTGAGGGTGGCGTGCAGCCAGAATCGAAACACTTTGCTAAAGTATTGGTAGATGCTAAAGGCCGTGATGATGAAAATATCATTAAAACAGTTGTGCTTCGTACCATGAAGCAGGCAGTATATACACCTGCGAATGAAGGGCACTTCGGCTTAGCCTTTGAGGATTACACACACTTTACTTCACCCATTAGAAGATATCCTGACCTCTTAGTGCATCGTGCTATTAACCGTGTACTAGATAAAAAGAAAAGAAAGCCTTCTAAAAAAATGATTGAAACTGGTGCGCATTTATCGGTAACAGAGCGTAGGGCAGATGATGCCTCGCGCGATGTAGAACAGTGGCTGAAATGTGAATACATGCGCGACAAAGTTGGAGACACCTTTAACGGTGTGATCTCTGGTGTAGCAGGCTTCGGTATCTTTATTGAGCTTACCGATGTCTTTGTTGAAGGCATGATCGCCATGCGCGATATGAAAGATGATTACTACATTTTTGATGATGTTCATCACCAACTTAAGGGTGAGCGCACAGGAAGAACCTTCCAACTCGGTGACACAATTAAGATTCAGGTTGCCTCAGTTAGCCTGGATGATCGGCAAATGGTCTTTACCCCAGTTGATTAATCAACAAATAAACTAAAAAAGGAGGCGAAAGCCTCCTTTTTTATTACATTAAAAACCAAAACTCTAGTCAGTCACAGCACCTTCAGAAGCGGATTTGGCAAGCTTAGCAAATTTAGCCAATACACCTTTAGTATAGTTTGGTGTAGGTTGTGTCCAATGAGATAATCTCTCCTTGATAATAGATTGATCAACCAGGAGTTCTAATATATTATTTTCAGCATCAATTAGAATTTCATCACCATCTTCAACTACGGCTAATACACCGCCCTTGAACGCTTCAGGAGTGATGTGACCCACCACGAAACCATGTGTACCACCTGAGAATCGACCATCTGTAATTAGGGCTACTTTACCACCGAGGCCTTTACCCATAACGGCAGAAGTAGGTGCAAGCATTTCACGCATACCAGGGCCACCAGCAGGGCCTTCGTAACGAATCACAATCACATCACCCGCTTTAATTTCATCATCAAGAACAGCAGCAAGCGCCTCCTCTTCACGACCATAGCATTTAGCCACACCCTTAAAGCTTAACCCTTCCTTACCGGTAATTTTGGCTACTGCGCCTTCTACTGCCAAATTGCCTCTCAATATACGTAAGTGTGAGTCTTTCTTTATTGGATTATCAAGTGGTCTGATAACATCTTGTAAATCATTATATGGCTTAACATCAGCTAAATTTTCAGCCATTGTTTTGCCAGTAACTGTCATGCAATCGCCATGCAATAGTCCAGCATCTAGTAACATTTTCATTAAAGGTAGAGTTCCACCAATAGCCACCAATTCACTCATCATATATTTACCTGATGGCTTAAGATCAGCAAGTACCGGTACATTAGCACCAATACGAGTGAAATCATCAATGTTTAGATCAACACCAGCAGCATCAGCCATAGCGATTAAATGTAGCACTGCATTGGTTGAACCGCCTAAAGTGATGATGACAGTAATCGCATTCTCAAACGCCTTCATGGTCATAATGTCACGCGGCTTTATGTCTTTTTCAAGTAAATTAAGAACTGCTCCACCTGAACGAATACAATCTCTATCTTTATCAGATGAAATTGCATCTTGCGCGGAAGAGTTTGGTAAGCTCATACCTAGAGCTTCAATAGCTGACGCCATAGTATTAGCAGTGTACATACCACCACAAGAGCCCGGACCAGGAATGGCTGTTTTTTCAATATTTTCAAGCTCGATTGCATCAATGGTGTTGTTAGCAAATTGACCCACTGCCTCAAATACACTAACCACGTCAGTATGGTTTTTGCCTGGTTGAATCGTACCGCCGTAAACAAAAATACTTGGACGATTAAGACGTGCAAGACCAATAATACAACCTGGCATATTCTTATCACAACCACCGATTGCAACCACACCATCAAAGCCCTGACAGCCAACCACTGTTTCAATTGAGTCTGCAATCACCTCGCGAGAAACTAATGAATACTTCATGCCCTCAGAGCCCATAGAAATGCCATCTGAGACGGTTATTGTGTTAAAAATAACACCCTTACCACCAGCACCATTAACACCTATTTCTGCCTCATCAGCGAGTCTATTAATATGCATATTACAAGGCGTCACCATCGACCAAGTGGAAGCGATACCGACTTGAGGCTTCTTAAAATCTTCTTTTGTAAAGCCTACTGGGTAAAGCATCGCGCGAGAAGGTGCGCGCTCGTAACCATCAACCACTTGAGAGGAGTATTTTCTTGTATTAGACATAATCTATTTCGTTTGCTAAAAACACTAAATTTTAGACTAAAATAAGGTTTTTCTCAAAGCCTTTTAGCGCGAATTGGATACAGCACATCAAATATTAGATTTAATTGAGCCTTTTGTACAGGAGGGTAAGATTTTGCCTAGAACTTTTGATCAAATTAATAACAATATTGATGATTTCGTTTTTTTGCGAAATTTTGATAAGATGGTGGCTTGTGCAGGCTTGAAAGACTGTAAAGAAGGCAAAATGGGTGAGATTTATGCCTTGGCGGTGTCAAAAGACGTGCAAAATCAAGGTTTTTCAGCTAAATTATTGAATGAAATCATGCAAAAAGCACGTATTGCCAATTTTTCTAAAATTTTTGCACTGTCCAAGCACAACACTCAGTGGTTTTTAAAACAAGGTTTTGTACGAATGGAAATTAATGAGTTACCTAATAAGCGCCAAGCTTTATTTAATCATCAACGTAATTCTTCGATTTTCTTTAAGGATGTTCAATGATGAAAATTAAAGACCGTATTAGAGGCTACTTGCCTATTGTTATTGATATTGAAACTGGCGGTTTTAATGATGAGACCGATGCTATGCTTGAAATCTGTGCGATTATTATTGGCATTGATGATCAGGGTATTTATTATCCAAAAGAGCCCGTGCATTTCCATGTAACCCCTTTTAAAGGGGCAAACTTAGACCCAAGTGCGTTAAAGTTTAACGGTATTGATGTTGATAATCCTTTGCGCATGGCAGTGAGTGAAAAGCAAGCTTTGGGCGAGATTTTTAAAACGGCCAGAGCTGAAATGAAAACTGAAGAATGCACGCGCTCAATTTTAGTAGGGCACAATGCTTTTTTTGATTTAGGTTTTTTGTATGCAGCCAGTAATCGTAGTAATTTAAAAAACCCTTTTCATCAATTTTCAACCATTGATACGGTGAGTTTGTCGGCACTTTATTACGGTGAAACAGTACTCGCTAAAGCGATTCGTGTTGCTGATATTGAGTGGAATGATGCGAGTGCGCACTCTGCACTATATGACACACAAAAAACAGCTGAGCTTTTCTGTCAAATTTTCAATGCACAAGTCTACAGATAAATTTTTAACCCTGTTTGCAGTGTCTTCGTCGGTTAATGCTTTGAGCGAATCTGAGTTTGTTCAATCTTTATTGTCTAACAATATTTTCTTTGAAAAAGAGCAGATTAATCTCACCATTAAACAGATTGAGATGGAAGGTGATAGGGCAAATTATGGCGATTGGGATTGGACTATTGGCGGTGAATTGGGCAGATCGAGCGCAGTTAATTGAAGATTTGCATAGCTATTGTCAGCAGTCAATTCGTGATATTAAGCGCATTGAAATTGAGCAGCTTAAAAATTCACGTAGTGTCAGGACTTATAAAAATTCACAATTGGCTGATTTTGATTTCACCATCAGCGCAACAAAAGATGACAATAAGGGTAATTATTCAACTTATTCAAAATCATCTGAAGTTGAATATGAGGCCAAAATTGAGTTTTCTTATCCATTAACAGGCAATGTAAGCAATGATGTGTATTTGCGAAAATATAGGCTAAAAAGCCGTCAACTAGAGTTGAAATACAAAGATAAGTTTGATGATATTCTCTCAGATGCACAAAAACTAACAACTGAACTTAAACAAGGGCTTAAGCAGTTGGCTCTATATCAGCAACAAATTGATGAAAATAGGGCTGGTAAAATTGAAACTGAACTTGATGCGTTTTTAGCTGGCAATAGCAACATTCGTTTTGTCATTATTGAAAACGATGACAATCAGTCTTTATTGTTAGGTCAAGTTGAGGCATCTATTAATTATCATAAAAATCGCATTAAGTATGACAGTTTAATGGACCGATTATTGAATGCTGAGTGATTGAGCTTCGGTCCAATCCTTAACCTCTTTGGTGAGTGTTGCTGCTGTTTTACCGCTAACACTAATAGGCTTCCCAATCACCATGGTAATAGTGCCTGGTTGTTTAACAAAGCTACCTTTGGGCCAAAGTTTGCCAGCATTATGATAGACCGGTGAAATGTCACAACCGGTTTTTTTAGCGATTGCAATACCGCCTTTTTGGTATTCGCCAAGTTGACCGTAAGGCTGACGTGTGCCTTCAGGGAACACCACCACAAAAATTCCTTCAGAAATTCTAGCAGAACCTTGTTTAAGAACTTTTTTGAGTGCTTTAAGTTTTTCACCACGATTAATGATAATAGGTTTTAGCAAAGACAGGCCCCAGCCAAAAATAGGAATCCATTGTAGCTCTTGTTTAAGCACCCAGGTTTGATGTGGGAAGATAGTCTGTAGCGCTAAGGTTTCCCAGGTGGATTGATGGTTAGAGATAATCACACAAGCGCTATTAGGGATATTCTCTTTACCGATAATATTCAGTTTGATATTAAGTGTAACACGCAACCACCACAAGCAAAATAGTGACCACTTTGACAAAATAGCATAGCGTACTTTAACTGGCGTAAAGAACAACACTAGTGCGATTGCAACCAGAACAACTAGGGCTAGCGTCGAACCTAAAAAGTAAATTAACGATCTTAAAAACAGCATTCGTATTAGTTAGTGTAAACGTTATAATTTGTAGACTTAAGATTTTAACGATTTTCTATGACAGTTAACACCATTCTTTTTGATTTAGACGGCACCTTGATTGATACAGCGCCTGACCTTGCTTATGCGCTAAATACCTTGTTGTTAGAGAATGGTATTGTTGAGAAGCCTTACGAGCAAATTAAGCCCTTAGTCGCTTTTGGTGGCAAGGCCTTGGTTAAGTTTGGTTTTGATTGTGATGAGTCACACCCAGAATTCATCAATTACCATGCAAGAATATTGGAAATTTACACCAATAATATTGATAAATTTTCAAAGACGTTTAAAGGCATTGATACACTGATTAAAGCTATCAAACAGCAAGGCCTATTTTGGGGTATTGTTACTAACAAACCGGAGAATTTAACGCATTTATTGTTAGATAAGCTAGGTTTAAAACCGGATGTTGTCGTCTGTGGTGATACCTTAGCCTATAATAAGCCGCATCCTGCGCCATTGCTTTATGCTTGTGCGCAGCTCAGTATTTCACCACAACGTTGTTGGTTTGTTGGTGATGATAAAAACGATATGCTAGCCGGTAAGAATGCACAGATTAAAACCGTCGCAGTGACTTATGGTTACGGCAAAGTCGAGCAAGACTGGGGTTATGATTATTTAATAGAACAACCATCAGAAATATTGGAGTTAATGAATGGAAATCACTAGTTTATTGGTTGGATTGCTCGTAGGCGCAATCGGTGTTTATTTTTATTTAAACACTAAGTTACAAGCCCTAAGAACCGACAAAATCCACCTTGAAGTTAGTCTTGATAAAGAAATAGAAACACACAAGAGAGAAGTGGATTTAATCAATATTGCTAAAGAGCAAATGAGTAAGGATTTTAAGGCTGTGGCTAGCGATATTTTAGCTAAAGATCGCAATGACTTAAGCATTAAAAATTCTGAATTACTAACCCCTTTACAGGCACAACTTAAAGAGTTTAGAGATAAGATTGAAGTCATTACTAACGAGCAGATTAAAGAGCGAGCCACTTTAAGTGCGCAAA
>QOAB01000137.1 GCA_003978285.1 Candidatus Thioglobus sp. | reverse complement strand
GAATAACATGGGTCCATTCGCTTCTTTCTTAATTAATATTGGTAAAAATATCCAAGACTAATTAAGTCGTTTAGGTGCTGGCATTATCGCTAGCACTTACATACACCCAGGCCTGTGCGCCGGATTTAAATTTCCCCATCACTCGTTGATAGTCATCAACTTCATATTTGTCTGATTGGGCTAATTCTTCAGTTGTAATTTCAAACACCATGCCTGGTATTTCGTCAGTGTGATTACAAGTTGCTATCGCAATAGGATGGTGTGTTTCACCACTAAGCTCCACTACGCCCTGATCTTTAATCTCAACCATTTCAAGCTGATAACCTAGCAGATGATCTTTAGAACCAGTTAATTCTCGACCAAATGTCTCTAATTGCACTTCTACATTTTGCAAAGTGCCGTAAGAAAAAAGTTGCTCCATATCTTGTATTAAATGTTTTTTTTTGACATAAAAAGTCACACCTTGATCTTTCAATCCAGCAATTTTTGCTTTTTGTTTAATTTATTCATACTTTCTCCCCTTGATTTTATTGATATAATTCACCATCCCTTGATAGCTTGTGCAAATATACCATCTAATTTTAAAATTTCGGGAATTTTCAGAATAACTGATTTTTTTACTTTTAACCAAATCAAAGTCTTTTACTAATGCTCTGGTGTGCCCTGCCACAACATACTATATCCAACCTCATAAGTGTTATCACAGTACTGTGCTAATTGAGAAAATTTATCATTAAACAATTGATCGGCATGAGAGGCTTCATGTTGTTCAAACGACTGCCAATAGGTAACAATAACCAAATCACCGGTTTTTTGATCTACTCGTTTGTTATCAGCTTTGCTCGGATCTTGAACCGAACCCTCTGCTGAAATAAAGCCATCATTTTTAAAAACTTGGCCACCAATAAAGCCACCATTATCATCGCCATAATTATTCTTAACAATATTACACATCTCGCCAAGTAACAACTCAACATCTTCAATGGTGTATTCATCTTTAAGATCAACAACATTAAACAACATCTTACATCCAAAGGGCACTTCAATCGGGGCAAACATAATACAACTCCATAGTAATTTAATAATTTATTATGGCTTATTATAGTGTCTAAATCAGAAATACACCCTTGTCTTGAGGTCTAACTAAAATTTAGAAAATAATAGAAATGGCTTATTTTTACTACTTTTTTGCACCAACACTCAAAACAATAAGTTTGTCCATATCAATCAGTCTTTCATAGGATTTTTGGATGTCTTCGGCACTAATATCTTTGATTTTGTCGGTAAAACTTCTTAAATAATCCAGTGGCAGGTCGTAAAAGCCAATAATGGATAGATAAGTGAGGATATTGGCGTTGCTTGCGGTCTCTAGAGCGAAGCCACCGATGATATTGTCCTTGCCATCTTGCAGTTTTTGGGCGTCAATCGTATTATTTCTAAAATTTTTGAGCGTCTCAATGGCAATATTTTTGGCTTCATTAGTTTGATCATTTTTGGTTTGCATGCGCATCATAAAAAAACCATTCGATTGCATTTTGGTGAAATAACTATAAGCCGAATAAGCCAAGCCTTTTTTCTCACGAATTTCATCGCTGAGGATTGAAGTAAGTCCGCTACCGCCAAAAATATGATTACCTAAGTACAAAGGATAATAATCAGGATGCGAACGATTAATACCGGCTTGACCGATGAGTAAGTGCGTTTGTTTTGATGGAAATTCGATATGAATGGTTTGTGGTTGCTCGAGTGGTAGCACGATTGAATTGGCTTTGGCTTTTTGTCCAATATTTAGTCCATGAGAGATCTGTCGTGCAATTTGCTTGGCCTTGACTTTACTAATATCACCCACCAAAGCAATGGTGAGATTTTTAGCCACATAAAACTGTTGATAATACTGCTCTAGATCTTGCAATGAAATTTGGTTAATGCTTTTTTGTGTGCCAATTTTAGGATGTGCATAAGGATGGTCGACAAATACTGCTTTATCAAAAGCAAGCGATGCAATATTGGCAGGTGATTGTTTGCCAGCCTCAATGGATCGTAAAGTTTGGCGTTTTTCACGCGTGAGATATTTTTGTTTAAAACTTGGCTGGGTAATTACCTCGGTAAAAGTATTAAGAGATTTCTTTAAAATCGGTTGTCGCGTTAATGTACGCAATGACACAATCGACATATCTTTAAGTGAACTGGTCGAGAACTGTGCACCGACTGCTTCAAACGCATTGATGATTTGCTCTTCATTGTGATATTTAGTCGCTGTACCGAGTAGCGTACTGGTAAGCGATGCCAAACCAAATTGATCACCATCTCTAGAGGCTGCGGCATCAAAATTAAGTGCAATATCGAGTATCGGCAAACCTTTGGTTTGTGCAAAAAATACTTTAGCACCTTCAGGGGTTGTCCAGTGTTGAATATCAAGCTTGGCTTGAGCAGAACTTGCAAATAATAGCAATAAAACTAAAATTCTCATTTCACCCCCTGTGGGATTAGCTCAACTAAATTGGCATCATCAAAATTAAGATAGTGTTTGGCAATTGCTGAAACTTCAGTTGCACTAATGCTGTTCATGTTGTCCACATAAGTAAACATTTTATCAATACCTAAACCCACTGTTGAAAGCATACCTAAATAGTACGATTGGGTGGATATTTGATCTTGCTCAAAGATAAAATCAGCCTCGAGCTGTGCCTTAGTACGAGACAACTCCCCTTGAATAAAATCAGGGTTATTGATTAACTCAGCCACTTGGGTTTTAATGGCTTTGAGCACCGTGTCATTACTCACACCATTAGCCGGAATAAAGCTAAGCGTAAATAAAGTGTCATACTTATCATACAAACGATATCCTACGCCGACACTTGAGGCGATTTGTTGATTTCTAATGAGCGACTTAGATAAGCCATTATCCAGAACATACGCCAGCATTTCGAGCTTGTAAGGGGTGCTTTTATCTGTGGCAGTTTTTAAACTCGGTGCAGGGAACGACAACACGTAAAACGGCAACTCGGCTTTAAGTTTTAATACTTTAGAGTTCCCCTTCAGTGTGGTCGCTGTTCGGTCTGACGGCTTGATGTTTGGATTAAAGGCATAATCGCCAAAATATTGTTTGGCCAAAGCAACAACCTCGACAGGATTCACATCACCCACAACAACCAGTGTGGCATTATTAGGAGCGTAATATTTCTCATACCAAACTCTAAGGTCATTTAAGCTATAGGTTTCTATGTCTTGTTGAAAACCAATCACCGGTGAGTGATACGCGCCTTTTTCGTCAAACGAGATCAAACGTAGGTTTTCATAAACTTTTGAATTAGGCTTGTCTTCTACACGCATGCGTCGCTCTTCAATCACCACTTGTCGTTCTTTAGTGAGTTCACGATTAGAAAAAGTTAGATTGCGCATACGATCTGCTTCCATCTTGATAGCTAACTCAAGCTTAGATTTGTGCATTTTTTGATAATAAGCGGTAAAGTCTTTTGAGGTAAAGGCATTTTCATCGCCGCCATTTCTGGCAATAATTTTTGAAAATTCACCCGATTTGTAAGTACGCGTACCTTTAAACATCATGTGTTCTAACATATGAGAAACACCTGTTGTAGGGCGTGATTCATCACTAGCACCGACTTTATACCAAAGCTGAGAGATAAACACCGGTGCGCGTTGATCCACCTTGACCACAATCTTTAACCCATTGCCTAGAGTAGCCTGAGTAATGCCTTGATTAGATAAGTGATTATTTGCCAATGCAAATAAAGAATGAAACAAACCAAAGAATAGTAAAATTAACGCTTTCATATTTCAATCATTATAGCCACAAGCCTTGTTTAATTTTTTAAAAAAAGATAAATCTCAAACAAAAGAAAAGTCTGTTTCACTGAAAGAGCGCTTAGTCAAATCAAGACAAAAACTTGGGTCTGGCTTGTCTGCGTTGTTATTAGGCAAAAAAGAAATTAATGATGGCCTGCTCGATGAGTTAGAAACTTTGCTCATTACTGCTGATATTGGCATTAATACCACCGACAAGGTGCTAGAAAGTGTACGCAAAAATGCCTCACGAAAAATACTGAAAGACTCAAACAATTTGTATCAATTTTTAAAAGATGAATTATCCAAACTACTGATTGAAGACAATCAACTAGATACTGACATTAAAGAAACATTTGTGATTTTAGTAGTAGGTATTAACGGCGCAGGAAAAACCACCACCATTGGTAAGTTGGCCAAGTCATTCCAAAATCAAGGAAAATCTGTGATGCTTGCAGCAGGCGATACCTTTCGTGCAGCAGCAGTCGAGCAACTCAAGGTTTGGGGTGAGCGCAACAAAATACCGGTTGTTGCCCAAGCCACAGGCGCTGATGCTGCCTCGGTAATTTATGATGCTTATGAGTCAGCCAAAGCCAAAAATATTGATATTTTGATTGCTGATACTGCTGGAAGATTGCACACGCAAGGCAATCTGATGCAAGAATTAGAGAAAATCAAGCGTGTTTTGAAAAAGCACAATGAAAATGCACCGCATGAAACCATGCTGGTAATTGATGGTGGCTCTGGGCAAAATGCAGTTAATCAAGCAATCGAATTTAACAAAGCTATCAAGCTCAGTGGTATCAGTATCACCAAGCTTGATGGCACTGCTAAGGGCGGTGTGTTGTTTGCCATCTCTGATGAGTTAAATTTGCCGATTCGTTATATTGGTGTCGGCGAAGGCATTGATGATCTTAAGCCGTTTAATGCTAATGAATTTGTTGATGCCTTATTTAGTGAGTAATCACTAGCTTACCAATCATAGCTCCCGTCTCAATCATTGTGTGTGCTTCGATGATATTTTCTAAATTGATTGGGTTCAGCTGACGTGTTACTGTGGTTACTACTTTTCCACTATCGACCAAGTCTGCCACTTCATTTAACAATTCATGCTGCTTTACAAGATCTTTTGTTGTAAACATAGAACGGGTAAACATCATCTCCCAAACCAAAGTAATGCTTTTAGCCTTGAGTAAATTAATGTTGTAGTCTTTGCCCGCATTGGCCAACAAACAAATACTGCCTTGTGGTGCAATCAACTCAGCCATGGTTTCAAAATATTCATCCGGATCGCCCATACACAGGATAAAGTCAGGTGCATCAAGATGGCTATCTTTAAACTGCTCTACAAGGTCATGGTGATCAATCACTATATCGGCGCCCATTTGTTTACACCAATCTTTAGATTCAGCACGAGAAGCTGTAGCAATAACCTTTATGCCAACCACTTGTTTAGCAAATTGGATCGCCATAGAGCCCACGCCACCAGCAGCACCAATTAATAATAAAGTTTTATCATGGTCTATTTTGGTGATTTTTAAACGATCGAATAACGATTCCCAAGCAGTAATACTGGTGAGTGGCAAAGCTGCCGCTTGCTCATAACTAAGAGAGCTTGGTTTGCGACCAACAAGTCGCTCATCCACCAGTTGATGGGTGGCGTTAGAACCGTCTCTAGTCATGTCACCGGCATAAAAAACTTCATCGCCCACTTTAAAAAGAGAGGTTTGGTCACCCGCAGAGATGACAACACCTGCTGCGTCATAACCTAAAATTTTTAGAGGGCTGTCTTTAGTAACTGTTTGCTTAACTTTGGTATCAATCGGATTAATAGAAATGGCCTGGATTTCTACGATTAAATCTCGACCTTGAGGTGTGGCTGTTTCTTTCTCAAACTCAATAAATTCAACACCATTAAATCCGATTGCTTGCATATGAATTATTGTCGAGTATTGCGCTCAATTCGTAACATCACCAACATCATCACAAACATAATGAAAATTCCTAAAGCAGCAGCTGCCGCTGCTAGCATGGCAAATCCAGTTGCTTTCTCTGCTTTTAGAGAGCCCATACGTAAAAAGTTGTTTTGCGTTTGTGCGTTAACTTGCTTAACAAATTCTTGATCATGCCATCTAATAAACTCATCAACATTGGTTTTTTCACCACCTACATTAACCATTTGTTTGGTGAGCTTGGCTAAAGATTTTGCGTAAGTCAATTGTAAATTTTTCGGGTAATCGTTTGACTTAATTTTGACCAAAATTTTAACTTTCTGTGCTAAATCTGTTTTATCAATCGAGGTGTCGGGCAACGTATCTAATGCAGCTACAATGTCTGCCACCTGTGCATCGAATTCTTGATTGAAAGCATCGTTTTCTTTTAAGTCTGTGGTGATTTCCACCTCTTGAGCGCTAATAGGGTTTTGATAATCTGCAAAATGAATCACAGGTGTGTCAATTTGGTCAGTCGCCTCAATGTTAATTTTTTGATAACTGGTAATACCTAATATCACAACAGCAGCAAATGAAAGTATTGCAAATAACAAGCCTAGACGTTGTACAATTTTAAAAAAGTTTTTTTCGATTGATCTCAACATATTTAACTATCCTTTGTTATTCATTTTATTAAAAATATCATCCATCTTCGCTGCTAATTCAGCATCTAGTTGGGTAATGCAGCCTTCGCTATGGGTGGTCAAATCAACCCTAACGGTTTTATAAACATTAGACCACTCAGGATGATGATTCATTTTTTCAGCCACAATTGCAGCTTGTGTCATAAAACCAAAGGCTTGAACAAAATTATCCAAGATAAAAACTCTATGTAGTTTTTCATCAAGGATTGTCCAATCTTGTAATTGTTTTAAAGCTTTCTGGTCAATGGGTGTTGGCATCACTATCCTTTTAAAATATCCTTAGCGCCTAATGAAATTAACTTATCAGCCAATGTTATACCAAGCTGTTCTGCCTCATTAATAGACCCACTAACCTGTTCTTTTAAAATAACGCCAGTGTCTACATTACCCACCAAGCCTGTTAGCGTGATTTGGTCATTTTCAATGGTAGAAAAACCTGCGATTGGCACCGAACACCCGCCTTCAAGGCGTGCATTCATAGCGCGTTCACAGGTAATTCTATAAGAGGTTTCGGTGTCAATTAAAGGGGTGATTAAATCTAGAATTTCTTGATCGTTTTCACGAATTTCAATACCAACTGCACCTTGGCCAACAGCTGGCAATGACTGCTCAGCTGAAATTTGTTGCTTAATACGGTCTTCAAACTTTAGGCGAATTAAGCCAGCACAAGCCAAAATAATCGCATCATATTCATCATTGTCGAGTTTTTGTAGTCGCGTATTCACGTTGCCACGTAAATCCAATATTTCTAAATCGGGTCGAATGGCTTTAAGCTGCACAATACGACGCATAGAACAAGTACCAACCTTGGCACCTTGAGGTAAATCATTAACACTTTCATAATGATTAGAAACAAACGCATCAAATGGATTTTCACGTTTAAGTATCGCACCGAGTTCAAATCCTGGTGGGATTTCATAGGGCACGTCTTTCATTGAATGCACAGCAATATCTGCAACACCTTCCATCATTCCAACTTCAAGTTCTTTAATAAATAGACCTTTTCCGCCGATTTTTGACAGAGGGGAGTTGAGTATTTGATCACCTTTTGTGGTCATCTTAACCAACTCAACCTTTAGACCGGGGTGGTGGTGTTCTAATCTAGCTTTAACATGCTCAGCTTGCCATAAGGCTAGTGGGCTTTTACGTGTTGCAATTTTTAAAGTTTTATTCATGCTTTGTATTAAAATAGGACAAATGATTCGATACGGTTTACTTATTTTACTATTGTTTACAAATGTCAGTATAGCTGAAGAGCTCAACCTGCCAGTTGCAAAAGACTTCTTAATGGATGCTCAAAAAGTTTGGAAACAAAATATACCTATTTTAATAATGTTTTCCATCCCTGACTGTGGATATTGCAAAATAATCAAAGAAGAGGTTTTGAGTCCAATGGCAACAATGGAGGAATATAACAAAAAAATTATCATCCGTCATATTGATGCGCAAAGCTTTGACGAGATCAACAACTTTTATAATGAAGAAGTTTCGCACAATGAATTTGCTTTTAAGCGTGCCATTAATTTTTTTCCAACCGTGATGCTAGTGGATAATTATGGCTCAATTCTGGGTAAAATTGTAGGTGTGCCTAGTGAAGAGTATTATTGGACAGATCTAGATGAAGTGATTGAAAAATCAACTAAAAAATTACATCAACGAATGAGTGCTGAATTATGACTAAAAAAACTAATCAATCTTGGGGTGGACGTTTTAGCGAACCGACTGACGAGTTCGTGAAAATTTTTGGCGCCTCAGTGTTTTTCGATAAAATCCTTGCACCGTATGATATTCAAGGCTCAATCGCACATGCAACAATGCTTAGTGAAGTCGGCATACTTACGGTAGATGAAAAAGACCAAATCATTGAGGGTCTTAATCAAATTTCAGATGAAATTAATACTGGGGAATTCGAATGGTCAGTTGCACTAGAAGATGTGCATATGAATATCGAATCTCGTCTGACTGAAATTTGTGGTGATGCCGGCAAAAAACTACACACAGGTCGTTCACGTAATGATCAAGTGGCAACTGATATTCGTTTATATCTGCGTGATCAAGTGGATGCGATTAGTGTGGAAATTAAGCGTTTACAATTAGCACTGCTTGATTTGTCTGAAAAAGAAGCAAGCACTATTTTGCCTGGTTTTACTCACCTACAAGCCGCCCAACCCGTCAGTTTTGGACACCACATGATGGCCTATTTTGAAATGTTGTCACGTGATGCTGAACGTCTAGTTGATTGCCGTAAACGCATGAACTCAATGCCATTAGGAAGTGCGGCATTAGCAGGCACAACTTATCCAATTAATCGTGAACGTACAGCAGAACTATTAGGTTTTGAGCGTATTTGCACCAACTCGCTTGATGGTGTTAGTGATCGAGATTTTGCCATTGAGTTCTTGTCTGCGGCAAGCGTTATTATGATGCACTTGTCTCGTTTTTCAGAAGAGTTGATTCTTTGGTCAAGTGCACAGTTTGATTTTATCGAACTGCCGGATAGTTTCTGTACGGGTTCATCGATTATGCCACAGAAGAAAAATCCTGATGTACCAGAATTGGTCCGTGGAAAAACTGGCCGTGTGTATGGCAACCTGACTTCATTATTAACCATTATGAAGTCACAGCCACTCGCCTACAATAAAGACAACCAAGAAGACAAAGAGCCGCTGTTTGATACAGTGGATACGCTTAAGGCTTGTTTGCGTGTGTTTGCCGACATGGTGCCAACCATTGAAACCAAGCGTGATAATATGTATAACTCAACTAAAAAAGGTTATACCACAGCGACTGATCTGGCAGACTATTTGGTCAAGAAAGGCTTACCCTTCCGTGATGCACATGAGGTGGTTGGGCAGTCTGTGTCTTACGGTATTGAACACCAAAAAGATCTTAGCGAGTTAAGTCTGGAAGAATTGCAAGCCTTTGATGATCGTATTGAAAACGATGTGTTTGATATACTCTCTTTAGAGGGTTCACTTTGTGCGCGTGATCATTTGGGTGCGACTGCACCCAATCAAGTTAAAGCCGCGATTAAAACTGCTCGAAAATCTCTAAAATAATGCATTCTAAAAGTATGCGTATTGTATTTGCAGGCACGCCTGGATTTTCTGTTGACATTCTAGAATCACTCATTAATGCAGGGCACGATATTAAAGGTGTTTACTGTCAGCCGGATCGCCCAAAAGGTCGTGGTCGTGTGCTGAGCGCTTGTCCAGTAAAAGAAAAAGCACTAGAACACAATCTGGCTATCTTTCAACCTGAAAGCTTAAAAGATGAAGCCACACAACGAATTCTAGCCAGCCTTAATGCAGATATCATGGTGGTGGTGGCCTACGGGCAGCTCTTACCTAAAGTTGTATTAGAAACACCTAAATATGGCTGTCTCAATATTCATGCATCGCTATTACCACGCTGGCGTGGTGCGGCCCCTATTCAACGTGCAATTCTAGCAGGTGACAAGCAAACGGGTGTAGGTATCATGCAAATGAATGAGGGGCTAGATACCGGTGATATTCTGCTAGAAAAAACTTGCGCCATTACCGAGTCCGACACAGCGCATTCTCTACATGGTAAATTAGCCATACTCGGTGCGCAGGCTATTGTTGAGGCTCTGGCCCATCTTGATGACTTGTCACCAACTGTGCAGAATGAAGACGGCGTAACTTATGCCAAAAAACTCAGCAAAGAAGAGGCTTGGATTGATTGGTCACAAAGCGCTGTTCAAATCAACCAACAAATTAGGGCATTTAACCCTTACCCTGTCGCTCAAGCGCATGCACAAAGTGACAAATTTGAGGACAAAGTCTTGCGTATTTTATCTGCTGCCGTCATAAGCCTTGCCTATGATGCAGAACCTGGTGAAGTCATTGAATACGGCAAGGGGGTTTGCATCATTGCTACGGGTGACGGTGCATTAAGCCTAGAACAAATACAATTAGCCGGCAAGAAAATAGCCAATATTAATGATTTTACTAACGCTTATAATTTAACAAATCTAAGCTGACGCCAAGCCTCGTACGCCACAATTGAAACGCAATTAGATAAATTTAAACTGCGAGAACCTGCTTGCATTGGCAAAGTAATGCCTGGATATTGATCCAATATTTCTTGAGGGAGGCCTCGTGTCTCCGGACCAAATAAAAACGAATCACCACTTTGATAATTAACGTCAGCATAACTAGTAGATACTTTAGAGCTCACTGCATATAGTCGATTTGGCTTGGCCTTTAGTAAATAATCTTCAAAATTCTCATACTCATATACTTGCGCTAACTCTTTGTAGTCAAGCCCCGCTCGTCTCAGGCGTTTGTCTGTAATTTCAAAACCAAAGGGTTTAATTAAATGCAGACTCGCGCCCATGTTGGCACTTAGGCGAATCAAACTGCCGGTGTTGTTAGGAATCTCTGGTTCAAACAATACTAAATTTAACATAATATTTTATTTATGACCTTGAATATCGTCATATCATCCCATAGATAGTAAGCAACTTAACAAAAAACATCAAGATAGTACATGGATATTAATAAATTAACGGCTCAATTTCAGCAGGATTTAGCTAATGCTCAATCTCTTGCTAATGGCTTTAATCACAGTGTGATTGAAGCCTTGCACGTGTTGAGCGCAATGGTTGGTGATTCATCTAGCACGGTCAGTAGTCTATTGTCTCAGTGTTCAACAGACTTTGCTAAATTAAGAGGTGATATTGAAGCACAAATAAATCAATTACCTTCATTAGACAATCCAACAGGCGATATTAATATTTCACAAAATTTATTACGTCTATTGAATCAGACTGATAAATTGGCTATCGATCGAGGGGATAGCTATCTCACTACCGAGTTATTTTTATTGGCTGTTATCAAAGGCAATGATGCAACAACCCAACTATTAAAAAAGCATGGTGTGAATGAAATACAACTCACAACCATGATTGAAAACCTAAGAGGAGGTGAAACTGTGAACGATCAAAATGCAGAAACACAAAGAGATGCTTTAGACAAATATACAACTGATTTAACCCAAATGGCAATTGATGGCAAGCTTGATCCTGTCATTGGTCGTGATGGTGAAATCCGTCGCGCTATTCAAGTGCTGCAACGCCGAACCAAGAACAACCCAGTACTCATTGGTGAGCCCGGTGTGGGAAAAACCGCCATTGCCGAGGGTTTGGCGCAACGCATTATTAACAATGAAGTGCCTGAAGGTGTTAAAGGTAAGCGATTACTATCACTCGATATGGCTTCATTGGTAGCGGGTGCTAAATACCGTGGTGAATTTGAAGAGCGCTTAAAGGCGGTATTAAAAGAGCTTGAAGCCGAACAAGGGCAGGTGATTTTATTTATTGACGAGCTTCATACTATGGTTGGCGCGGGCAAAGGTGATGGTGCAATGGATGCTGGAAATATGCTTAAGCCAGCATTGGCTCGCGGAGATCTTCACTGTATGGGTGCGACCACCTTAGACGAATATCGTGAAT